>JBBRKX010000606.1:0-4133 GCA_038231675.1 Chthonomonadales bacterium
AAGCCGCATCGAACGCCGCGCCGTGCAGCGATGCGAGTCGATCGTAAACTGCTCTGTGGTCTGCTCCGATATTGGAAGGCAGCGATACGTCTTTACGAATTGCGATCTCGCGCAGCGCATCATTAGCCTTAAAATGGTCATCGATCATTTTCTGTCCGAACGCGCGCACGCGCTCGCTCGTTCCCCGGCGAAGCGCCAACTCCCCAAGCTTGACTTCTGCGAGGCCTCCCTGGGCCGCTTCGCGCATAAATCTTCGGTCTGCATAACTCAAAGAGCGGTGTTGAGCGGAAGCAAGCGTTCCCGTTAACACAGAAGCCCCTATAGCGCCAGCGCCGACGGCAAATTGTACAAAGTTACTTATAGTCGTTTTCATCAGTTTACTCCTTAATAATGGGCATCGAGACCCTTTCCATAAACACACTGTGAGACTTCGCACCTATGCGCGATTGTTCCAAAATATTAGAAGTTCGTCTGCCTGCTGACAGATTAAAAGGTTTCACGAACAAAGCGAACCCACAAAACGTCCCTCCTCCAATACCCAATGAATTTGTCTGCGCGTCAGGAGAAGAAGTACTTATGTCCGTCTTTATGTTCGCTACCGGCGTTGAAAACAGCTATCCCACCATTGCAGGCCCGGACGGAAAGTCAAAGCGCGTGGACGAGATGGAGAAGTGCGGACACTATGAGCGGTGGCGCGAGGATTTCGAGTGCGTGGCTTCGCTGGGCATAAAGCATCTGCGATATGGGCCGCCTTACTATCGCGTACACCTTGGCCCGGAGCAATACGATTGGAGTTTCACGGACGAAGCTTTCAATACACTTCGGTCGATGGGCATCCATCCTATAGCCGACCTGTGCCATTTCGGCGTGCCGGACTGGCTGGAGAACTTTCAGAACCCGGATTTCCCCTATCATTTTGCCGAATATGCGCGCGCGTTTGCAAAGCGCTATCCATGGGTCCGCATGTATACGCCGGTCAATGAGATTTTCATTACCGCGACGTTTTCCGCCCAATATGGCTGGTGGAACGAAAGACTGTCGAACGACCGCGCCTTTGTCATGGCTCTAAAACATCTGTGCAAGGCTAATGTGCTTGCCATGCGGGCCATTCTTGACGTGCAGCCAAACACCGCGTTCATTCAGAGTGAGTCGTCGGAATACTACCATGCGGAGAGTCCCACCTGCCTGCACACCGCGCAGATCCTAAACGAAAAGCGGTTCCTCTCGCTGGACCTCACCTATGGCCAAATGCTCAACGTGACGATGTACGAGTATCTTCTGGACAATGGCATGGCGCGCGACGAGTACCACTGATTTGCTGACAATCATGTGAAAGCACGCTACGTGATGGGGAACGATTACTACGTAACGAACGAGCACCTGGTTCACGAGGATGGCACTACTTCCGCCTCGGGCGAGATATTCGGCTATTATGTGATCACGAGCCAGTACTACAAGCGATACCGCCTGCCCGTAATGCATACCGAAACCAATATCGCCGAGCCCGACTCGGTTCGCTGGCTTCAAAAAGAGTGGGCGAATCTGTTCCGTCTGCGCCTCGACGGCGTCCCTCTAGTCGGTTTTACCTGGTTTAGCATCACCGACCAGAAGGATTGGGATTCCGCGCTTCGCGAAGATGCCGGTCGTATAAACCCACTTGGCTTATTCGATTTAGACCGCAATATCCGGCCTGTTGGAGAAGCCTACAGGAAGTTGATTAAGGACTGGCGGGAGATTTTACCGGTCGGCAGTTACAGCTTGATGCCGAGTTTCTAACTGCCTAATGCCTGGCAAGGTGCGCGTCGAACCAATCGGCAACCAGTGCAATATCTTTTTCCATCCCCGGCCAGCCATGCCCTTTACCGGGACGGCGTTCCAGCTTGGTTTCCACCCCTTCTTCTTTCAGCTTCGCAAGGTAGCGCTCGGACTGCTGGATCGGCACAAGGGTGTCGGCCTCGCCATGGATGATGAGCGTTGGAGGCGTCTTCTTGGAAATGCCGTAAATCGGCGAAAGCGGGCGCAGTCCCTTCTCCTTGTCTTCTTTGCTGGCCGTTTCAGAAATGGCGAACACATGGCGAAAGGGCTTCAGCATCGGATCGTCCAGGCTTATTTTGCCCTCCGATCCGTAGTTAAGGAAATCGGTCGGCGGGAAGAAACAACCTACCGCCTCCACCTCGCTCGATGCGCGATCGACAGGGTCTTTCGCGTTCGGATCTCCCGGCCCGCCATAAGATCCCATCGTCAGGGAGAGGTGGCCACCCGCGCTGGCGCCGGATATTCCCAGCCGATCCGGATCGACGCCATACTCTTTCGCGTGTGTGCGGATAAAGCGTACGGAGCGTTGGATGTCCTGAATGATTTCGGGAAGAAAGAAGCGCGGCTGACTTCCGTGCACTACCTCGAATACCGTATCGCCACGATCGGTAAAAATTTTAGCAAGGCCTGGATTGATGCTCTCGTGGTTCGAGACCCATCCGCCGCTTACCATCCAGATAACACCGATACCGTTAGGCTTTTCCGGCTTGAACACGTCCATGGTAAGCGCCACGCCCAGTTTGTGCGCGTACACCACATCCTTGAGATGCACCGGCTCCTGCGCCCTCGCACACCCCACGCACAAAATTAGGGCCACCAGCGCCATCAGCCAACTTCGTCGTCTCTGCATTTTTCAACCTCCCGGTATTTCCTCCTGTGTTCCACAGCCGTCCCGTGAGTTCCTTTGCTGGGCAGGCAGAAAAAACGGAGGGAGGCCCGCATGGGACTTCCCTCCGCAGCATTCCCTATCGACAAAGCGAAAGGACTACTTATCGCGCTCTTTGCCGTCTCCGATGGCCGCCTGTGCAGCAGCAAGCCGTGCGATCGGAACACGGAACGGGGAGCAGGATACGTAGTTCAGCCCGATCTTATGGCAGAACTTCACGCTCTCCGCCTCGCCGCCATGCTCGCCGCAGATACCCAGTTTGATATCCTTGCGAACGCGCTTGGCGCTGTCTACCGCCATCTGCATCAGTTTGCCGACGCCGGTTTGATCTATGGTGTCGAACGGATCGGTGGGCAGGATTTTCTGCTCGAGGTAGGGCACGAGGAACTTGCCTGCGTCGTCGCGCGAAAAGCCGAACGTCATCTGCGTCAGATCGTTGGTTCCGAACGAGAAGAACTGCGCGTATTCCGCAAGCTGGTCGGAAATAAGACAGGCGCGCGGAATCTCGATCATAGTGCCGAACATATAGGGAATATCGACGCCCGCTTCCGCAACCACCTTCTTTGCTTCGGCTTCCAGGTCGTTTTGAACGGTCTTTAGTTCGTTGACATGGCCGACGAGCGGAATCATGATCTCGGGATGAACCTCGATGCCGCGCTTCTTCACTTCCGCCGCCGCCTGGAGAATAGCGCGCGTCTGCATGCGCACGATTCCTGGGAAGACGATAGAAAGACGGCAGCCCCGAAGTCCCATCATCGGATAGGCTTCGCGCATTCCCTCGACCGCTTGGAGCAGTTCCTCAGTCTAACTCAGTTCGTCCGGATTATTGCCCCGCACGCGCAGTTCCGTCACTTCCGCGAGCAATTGATCGTGGGAGGGAAGGAACTCGTGCAGCGGCGGATCGATCAGGCGGACCGTAACCGGCTTACCAGCCATAACTTCGAAGATACCTTCGAAGTCCTTCTGCTGAATGGGAAGAAGGCGATCCAGCGCGTTCTGCCGCGTCGCTTCGTCCTTAGCCAGGATCATTTCCTGGACAATCGGCAGACGGTCCTGCTCGAAGAACATATGCTCCGTGCGGCAGAGGCCGATGCCTTCGGCGCCGAGATCAAGGGCCTGCTTGGCGTCCCGAGGATTATCGGCGTTGGTTCGTACGTTGATCGTCCGGAACTCGTCCGCCCATACCATCAGTTCGCTGAACGCGCCGCTTACTTCCGGCGCGATCAATTTGAGCGCACCCAGGTAGACATGCCCGGTAGAGCCGTCCATCGTGATCGTATCGCCCTCGCGGATAACCGTTGCGCCGACCGTAGCGGTCTTCGCTTCCGCAGTGACTTTGATCGTTTCCGCGCCTGCAACGCACGGGATTCCGAAACCACGCGCCACGACTGCCGCATGGGAAGTTTTGCCTCCGCGCGCCGTCAGGACGCCC
>JBBRKX010000607.1:0-4121 GCA_038231675.1 Chthonomonadales bacterium
GCTTCGATAAGCCACATCGGCACGAATTTGACTTCGCCGTACGACGAATTTACCGAGCAGGTGGGAACGGCGACTCCGATGCTTTACTCCTGCCAGAATGTGGAAGTGCGGCACAGACTCGTGCGGGTCAATAAAGGGACGCCGACCTATATGCGGGCTCCCGGCGAGGCGTCCGGCGTGTTTGCCCTGGAATCCGCGCTGGATGAACTGGCTTATGCGCTGAAGATGGATCCCATCGCACTTCGATTACGCAACTACGCGACCGACGACCCGCATAAAAAGCTGCCATGGTCCAGCAAGGCGCTGCGCGAGTGCTATACGCAGGGCGCGGAGAAGTTTGGCTGGAGCCGGCGGGACCCTCGGCCCGGATCGATGCGTGACGGCGAGTTGCTGGTGGGGTGGGGTATGGCCACCGCCGTCTATCCGACGAACCGTTCCCAGGCAACGGTGAAGGTCGAGATCTTTCCCGACGGTCGCGCTCGGGCGGTCAGTGGCACGCAGGATATAGGAACTGGAACCTATACGATCATGACCCAGATCGCGGCGGAGCACCTTGGAATTCCGGTCGACCGGGTCCATTTTGAACTGGGAGACTCCAGGATGCCGGAAGCGCCCGTCTCCGGAGGCTCGCAGACGGCTGCCAGCGTTGGATCCGCAGTGAAGGTGGCGGCTCTTGAGGCAAAGCACAAGGCCATTCAACTTGCGATTGCGGATGCGGGCTCCGCGCTGCATGGGGAAGCTCCCGACAGTATCTTCGCCACGAACGGCCAGCTGACGTCGCGTCGCGAGCCGTCTCGGACCGATACGTATATCGATCTGCTCAAGCGCAACGGACTGGAGACATTGGAAGCAACCGGCGCGGCGCAACCCGGCGACGAGAAAAAACAGTACTCCATGTATTGCTTCGGCGCGCAGTTCGCGGAAGTGCATGTGCGGCCTGAGAGCGGGGAAACGCGAGTTACGCGCTATGTAGGCGCGTTTGGGGTGGGCCAGGTGCTCAATGCCAAAACGGCGCGCAGTCAAGCGATAGGAGGGATCGTCTTTGGGATCGGTATGGCGCTCATGGAACAGACCGTGATGGACCTGCGAACCGGCCGACTCATAAACGCGGACCTTGCCGAATACCATGTTCCCGTAAATGCGGATGTGCCGCCGATCGACATCGTGTTGGTCGATGAAGCGGACCCGTATGTCAACCCCATTGGCGCGAAAGGAATCGGTGAGATCGGCATCGTCGGCGCTCCCGCCGCAATCGCCAATGCGGTCTATCATGCCACAGGCCGGCGCATCCGCAACCTGCCCATCACTCCAGACAAACTACTCATGTAATCTGGATCGATTGGGAATCCGTGAAACGCGCATGCAGGTAGTGGCGATGATACGGTGATAGGATAAGATATCTATATGAGAGATTTGCGCGGCTTACTTGCGGCATGGAGGCAACGAAAAGGGGAAACCAGCGTCCTGGTGACGGTGGTGAACGTGGAGGGCTCGGCCTATCGCCGCCCGGGCGCACGGATGTTAGTCCATGCTGACGGGGCGACTACCGGGGCCGTGAGCGGCGGCTGCCTGGAGGCCGATATCCGTCTCCGCGCGAGGAGTGTCCTGGAGACAGGTCAAGCGGTCACCATCCGATATGACACCACGCCGGACGATGATATTATGTTCGGCGTAGGAGGGGGGTGTCGCGGGATCGTAACCGTTCTCCTCGAGCCCGTGATGCCGGATCCTGAGAACGGTCTGCTTCAGATCCTGGCCCAATGCGAAATGGCGCGCAAATCGGTGGCGTTGGCCACGGTGATTCAGGTCTTTAGGGAGGAGGGCGTCCGCCCGGGCGCCCGACTGTTGCAGGTCGCGGGGGAGATTGCGACGGGGAATGTGCACTCCAACGAATTGCTGGAGTTCCTTAAGCAAGCGCTGCAAACATCCCAAACTGCTTCTGTGCCCCGCATGCTGGAGTGGCGTTCTGGTGAACGAAGCGCGTCTGTCCTCCTGGAAGTCATTGCTCCGCCGGTTCCTCTGATCATATTTGGCGGAGGGCAGGATGCGGGGCCCGTGGCGGATTTTGCCCGGCGTCTGGGCTGGCACGTCACCGTCTACGATCACCGGGCCGCGCACCTCACATACGAACGATTCCCCAATGCCGACGAACGGGTCTGCGGGCCTCCCGAAGAGTGCGCCACCCGGCTTGCACTTGGCGAGGACACGATGGCGCTGGTGATGACCCACAGTTACCATCATGATCGTGAACTCTTGAAGCGTCTCCTGGGGCGGCCTTTGCGTTACCTTGCCATGTTGGGGCCCAGATCGCGGACACGACAATTGGTGCAGGAAATACAGGGCGAGATCGCCGTCCCCGATGCGCGGGTTCAGGCGTTACGCACGCCCGCAGGACTGGATATTGGAGCCGAAAGCCCGGAAGAGATCGCGCTTTCGATTGTCGCTGAGATGCAGGCGATGCTTGCGGGACGGTGCGGAGGAATGCTCGCCGATCGGCCTGGCCCGATCCACATTCCTCGGAATTCGGAAGAGGAGAGAAATATTCCACCGATGCGGGACGAAACATGACAGGGGAATATATTCCTCCCAAAACTGCGGGGGCGGGCGATCCTATTGGAATCGTTGTGCTTGCCGCCGGGAGCTCCAGTCGACTGGGAGAACCCAAACAATTGCTCCCGTTCGAGGGGGAAACTCTGCTGCGGAGGTCTGTGCGTAGGGCAATTGAGTCCGGATACAAGCCCGTCATCGTAGTGCTTGGCTCGGAACAGGAGCGCTTTCGGCAGGAAGCGCATTATGGTGAAGCGCAACTTGTAGTGAATCCCGAATGGACGATAGGGATGGGACGGTCTATTGCCGTGGGGGTCGAAGCCGCTCTGGCGGCAGAACCAGACCTTTGCGGAGTAATCATCTCCCTTTGCGATCAGCCTTTGATAACGTCCGATCATTTCCGCGCATTGGCCGACACATTTCACTCCACGTGCTGCAGCGTGGTGGCGACGGAATACGATGGCAAGCAAGGTGTGCCTGCTCTGTTCGGGCGTTCCACTTTTCCCGAGCTTCTGGCCCTATGCGGCCCGACAGGAGCGAGCAGCATCATTGGGGACCGGGCAAATGAGGTAAGCGTCGTCACATTTCCTGGAGCGGAAACCGATGTGGACATCCCGGAACATTATGACCGCCTCTTATTAAACTTGCATAAATAAGGCTATTGCTGCAGGGCTATGATAAAGTGGAAACTGATCACATATCGCAAATTGGCTCTAATAAACTATCTCAAAACCTGAAATCGGACGAAAATGCCTTGCTGCGCGAGACCTTTTTCACGTTCGCAAGCGAGCAATTCGAGTGTCCGAAAAAGCCATTGAAAAGTAGTCCGAACCCTTTTGAGATAGTTTCTAAGGAAAACGTCATCTTGGGGCACCACAATAAATTGCGGGTATGCCTGCCACAATGAATTGCATCATTCCCATAGCAATACGGGAGTGCCATACCATATGTGTCGTTCCCGCCATGATTGAGGTAACGCCATGTCCCCCGGCAACATTCCCACCGCAATGAATTGCGCGGTGTCCAACGTCATCGGTTGTCGCCATGTCCGCCGCAATGAATTGCGCTGTGTCGGACGTACTATTCCCGCCGCAATGAATTGCGCGGTGTCCGCCGCAATCGGGAGTGCCAAACCATATGTTCGTTCCCGCCGCAATAAATTGCGCGGCTGTGTGGCCTACGGCCATGTGACCGCCTGCGCGGGCACACCATAGAGGGTAGCATTCACTCTCCAGCGGCGCATCGACCTAGTAAAACCAAGAGAAGACGAAAGTACTTGGCTGCCTTACTTTGCATCGACCTATGTACTCGGGTAAATCTTCTACTATTTATTTTACATGGTGGGAAAAATGGATCTTTTCTTGCTGCAAACCTTGTGTGCAGTCACAGAGCACCACCTTGGTTGCAATCCCCAATATTATTGCAGTGCGTGCCCGCGCAGGCGGTCACATGGCCGTAGGCCACACAGCCGCGCAATTCATTGCGGCGGCCATGGCGACACCCGATGCCGTTGGCCATGGCGACACCCGATGCCGTTGGCCATGGCGACACCCGATGCCGTTGGCCATGGCGAC
>JBBRKX010000608.1:0-4121 GCA_038231675.1 Chthonomonadales bacterium
ACCCGATCGCCCAGGAGACCGAACGGCGACTTAAGCAGCCCTTCGACAAGGATGAAGGCGACACCGGCCGCCCCGATCCAGAAATCTTCTTTGGGAATACCCAGCGACTTGATGTACACCGGCATGGCCGAGGTATTGACCACCGCGAACGACAACTCCGCAAACGCCGCCACCAGGACGATCGCCATCAGCAGGCGGCGGAAATTCACAGGTTGATCATAGTGGGTCTCTGCGAAAGGACGGTCGGGCGTTCCTTCCGCAATTGCCTGCTCCGTTATTTCAGGTAGAGATATTTGCGCACTTTCGTCTTGAGATCCGGACTGCCTTACGTTCAAAGGTTCTCCTCGGTAGTCGGCTTGGCGCCAGGTTGCAGCCGCTTCGTAACAACACGACGCGAACTGGCCCATCTGCTTTTGCCGAGTTTCTAATGCATGTCATGCGCCACATACGATACGTTCATAAGAGCAAAGACGTTTCGAGGCCCACTCGCGATCGGTCCCCGCCCGGATGGGGAGGGGACCGATGGAGCGGCAATGAGAGCATTTGCCTATTGAGAACTTAATCGATAAGCACTTCTCGCCCGTCTTCGGACGATTTATAGATGGCGTCCATGATCTTCGCGACCATTACGCCATGCTCTCCCGTGACAAGCGGCGGTTTATTATCCCGTATACACTCGACGAAAGACTTCATCTCCGCATTGTGCGTATTGATGTTGCTATTTGGGACTTTCGGCTCGAAGGTGAAGACGCTCCTATGACGCTCCTGGGTAATACTGAAGGGATAGGCAGTGGCGCCGCCCTCCGTTCCAAATAGCGTGACATTGTGGACATCTTCTTTGATGTTTGCCACGAAGCTCGACTCGAGCACAACTGTCGCGCCGTTTTCAAACCGGATGAATGCGGAGGCGAAATCCTCGACCGTGAATTTTGTATGGTCCCATTGTCCCATGAACCCGACGATGTCATCCCGGGTCCCGAATTTCTGGTAAGTGACGCCGCTTGCCGAAATGGGTCTGGTGTGGCCCATGAACCAGAGCGTAAGATCCAGGATATGGACACCGATGTCGATCAGTGGGCCTCCTCCCTGCTTTTCCTTATCGATAAAGACTCCCCAACCAGGTATTCCGCGTACACGGAGGCTTTGCGCCCGGGCATAGTAAATCTCGCCGATTTCCTTTGCATCGATAAACCTCTTCAGCGCCTGATTGGTTGGCGCAAAGCGGCTGTTGTATCCGATTTGAAGGAACTTCCCCGCCTTTTTTGCCGCAGCAACCATCTCCGCGCCTTCCACGGCATTCATCGCGATCGGTTTTTCGCACAGTACGTGCTTGCCTGCCTTGAGCGCGTCAATGGCCGGCTGCTTATGCGCAAAGTTTGGCGTGCATACCGACACCCCGTCGATCTCATCCATCTCGAGGAGCTTGCGGTAGTCCTGGAACGTATGTTTGACCTGAGGATACTTTTCCGCCGTCGTCTTGAGCGCCTTGGGATCTATGTCGCATAAAGCGTAGATCTCACATTCTTCCGGAATTTGCGAATAGCCGGGAAGGTGGGCGCCGTTTGCGATGCCACCCGTGCCGATGACGCCTATTCTGACTTTTTTTGCCATTTGCAGGTGAGGTCCTTTCGGATTGCCGTTAGAGATTCTGCTTCGAACGCTCGCGGCATAGTGCAATATATGTGTACTCGATTATACGGCCCTGAGAGGGTGTATCGCGCGAGGCATGCTGGTTATTCGTTGTCGATAACGGTGGTTCCTGCGATGTCAACTAGGGTGCGCACAGCCAGACGGCAATCTCCCCTCGGGCGAAGGCTCGCGTAACGGTTATTCCGCAAACATCTCCAGTTGCTGTAATTCGATCGCTTCCTCTTTAGATCCCATGTACGATGAATCCGGGGTTATGGTGCGAACCGACAACCGTTCCTTGGACCTGTTTGCCATCGGCGCTCTCCCCGCCGGCATAGCCACTGGCTTTTCGCTCTGGAGATGCTTGCCCCCAGCACACGGAATCTCGCGTTCTTTCGGCTTTCCCGGAACTCTATGGCATCGTCGGCATCGCGCTTCATAACTCTCGTCCGCTCCAATCAGGATCGTGGGCTCTCCCCATGAGGCCGGCTTGCCATTCACAAGACGCTGGGTTCTGCTCGCGTCTTGTCCGCATACCTTACAAATCGCATGCAGCTTCAGAACGTTGTCGGCAAGCGCAAGAAGCGTCGGCATGAAGCCAAACGGAAGCCCACGGAAATCCTGATCCAGACCAGCCGCGATCACCTGGATACCACTATCGGCAAGACGTTGGCAAAGCGGGATCACTTTATCGTCGAAGAACTGGATCTCTTCGATCCCGACCAACTGTACTCCCGATTCGATCCGGTCCGCGAGTTCCGTGGCATTCGCCACCGAAATCGCGTTAAAGCGAATATCGTCGTGGGTCCGGATGACGGTGGTGTCACAGCGCGTATCCAAGGAGGCTTTAAATACCTGCACGCGCTTCCGGGCATGCATGGCGCGCCTTACCAGACGGATAAGCTCTTCCGTTTTGCCGGAGAACATGCTTCCGCAGATGACGGTGATCGAGCCCGTCGATCCATGTGAAATAGACAAATCAGACCCCTGAGTTCAAATTATCACTAAAAAATGCGATCACGCGGCGCGCATACTCTTCCGGCTGGTCCCGCAGACACCGCGCATGCAACGAGCGCGGCAGCAGCCAGAGGCTCTTAGGCTCGCCTGCCTTTTCATACATAGCCCTGCTTTTGCGCCAGGGAGCGGTAAGATCCCATGTTCCCTGGATAAGCATGACAGCCCTCGGAGCGATGGCGGCGATCTCCTCGTGAGGAGCCACCTTACGGTGCGCGACTGGCAACCATTTTCGTGTCCACCAGCGCACCATGAGCGCACCTGCGGGGCCCAGGGGACCCAGAAACAATCGGGATCGATCTCCTATCGCATCGTGGAGGCTTGCATAAGGGGCATCCGCGACCACCGCGCATATTCGCGAATCGCGGGCGGCGGTCATGATAGCCACCGCGCCTCCGAGGGAGATGCCAAGGACACCGATCGGCAAACCGCTCAGTTCCGGAGTCGACGCCAGGTAGTCCACCGCCGCGCGCAAATCCTCGGTTTCATGATACCCGACGCTGCTCATGTTGCCTTCACTTTCTCCCATCGAACGAAAATCGAAGGAGAGAGTAGTGAAGCCTGCGGCGCGAAGCCAAACCGCATAAGGCAGCATCTCCTGGCGGTTGGTCGTGTAGCCATGGCAAAGGATAATTATTCCGACCGGCTTCGGGATCGTCGTGGGAATCAACCATCCTTTCAGAAGGAGACCATCGAAGGTCCGGAAAGAGATGTCCTCGAAATCGAAGCCAAGGTTTTCAGGCGAGGAGGTAAGATGCTTCCTGGCGGGATGCATGGCGAGGTAGGCGTACGCATAGGTAAGCGCGACAAAGCCAGCGACAATTCCGCCTCCCAATCCCATTGCCCGATAAATCTTGCGCAGGTTGCGAGGTTGGGAAACTTGACAACATTTCGGGGAATTCCTATACTTGATTCTATTGCTCCGGGATAAATAACGCATGATGAACCTGAACAACGGAACAGAAGAGCTTTCCGCGTCTGTCGGTTGGGAAAACGAGCGGGACACGGAACGGGCCAAAGTAAATGCCCGTTGGTTTGCCATCGGCCTGCTGCTCGTTGCGGTGTTATGGATACGGCGGACCGACCCGGCAGCGCATATTCCGGATGCCGTGGTGTTTAGCGTGACTGCGGCGGCCATCGCGACTACCGCGTTGGAAACCGCATTTCTCTGGGGGCCACGGCGCATTCACATACCACGCGGCCTCAAGTATGCCACGGTATGCGCCGATATGGCGTTTATTACCGTGCTCATTCCTTATACCGGATATACGCGCAGTCCTTTCTTCTTTGTCTACTTTGTTTTTTTAATCTCGAACTGCCTGCGGTATGGCCTGTTTATGAGCCTCTACGTAGCGGGTCTCTTTAATGTATTCTACGTCATTGCCATCGGTATGGCCCCTCTGGAGCTACAACTCTCTTCCGTGCTGGGTGGCGAAGGCGTTAAGATCGTGGCGTTCTGGGCAGTCGCGTTCGCAGTC
>JBBRKX010000609.1:0-4121 GCA_038231675.1 Chthonomonadales bacterium
ACAAAAAACCGCTTTGCACACTCTTCAATATCGCGTTTTCAAAGATCGGGAAACGAGGCGCTCGCTCTTGCGAAACAAGCAAATCGCTCCCAAGCACAATGGCCTGATTAGGGTACACTGCACTTCCAATTTTGTCAAGGCCTCGGTGAAGAAATTTCCGCTTTCGCTTTCACAACAACACTGCTTCCCAGCTAACTGGTAGAAGTTTGTCGTACATCACTGTGGCCCCATTAATGTACAACAGAAGACCCGAATTGTCAAGAGCAAATTTTCATTTTTTTTGAATTCGGCCCTCTATGAAGGTTGTTGGAGAGACCATTGTTCCACCTGAGAAAGTTCAGCACGCGATACCGGCAGGAATTCCCGCTCTTTCGTCTAACAGAAAGCCGCAAAAGCTTCGCCGCGATACAGTGCCTTCCGTTCCACGGAGGAGTTTCACACGATAAACCTTGTCTACGATAGAGAGGACGATTGTCTCATGACACATAAGAGCGAGTTGCCGCCATCGCAGCCTAAGAACAGGCTGCAGACTGCGCTGCCAAAAATCGGTATCCGCCCTACCATTGATGGTCGCTACGGGGGGGTCCGCGAGTCGCTGGAAGATCAAGTGATGGCGATGGCCCGCTCCACGGCGGAATTTCTATCCGCCAATCTCCGCCATGCGTGCGGACTGCCTGTCGAGGTCGTCATTGCGGACACATGTATTGGTGGCGTATCCGAGGCCGCGCGATGCGCGGAGAAGTTCATCATGGAGAACGTAGGCGTCTCTCTTACGGTTACTCCATGCTGGTGCTATGGATCCGAAACCATGGACATGTCCCCCCACATCCCAAAAGCGATCTGGGGCTTCAATGGCACGGAGCGGCCGGGCGCGGTCTACCTGGCGGCAGCACTCGCCGGACATAGCCAGAAAGGTCTCCCTGCCTTCGGTATCTACGGCCGTGATGTGCAGGCTGCGGGGGACACCACTATCCCGGTGGACATCCGGCACAAGCTCCTGCAGTTTGCAAGAGCAGGCCTTGCCGTGGCCACCATGCGCGGCGCCTCGTACCTTGCCATGGGAGGTGTGTCTATGGGAATCGCCGGGTCTATCGTCGATCAGGACTTCTTCCAGGAATACCTGGGGATGCGCAACGAAACAGTCGATATGTCCGAATTCACCCGCCGGATCGATGAGAATATTTTCGATGGCGAAGAGTTCGAGCGCGCTTATGCCTGGGTGCGAGCAAACTGCCCGGAAGGTGCGGACGTCAATCCCGTTGATAAGCAACGTTCGCGAGAACAAAAAGATGAGGACTGGCGAACAAGCGTTAAGATGGCGCTGATCGCCAGAGATCTGTTGATAGGCAATCCTCGCCTGGCGGAACTCGGACACCAGGAGGAAGCAAGGGGCCGGAACGCAATAGCCGGCGGCTTTCAGGGACAAAGGCAATGGACCGACCACTTCCCTAACGGCGACTTTCTGGAAGCGATACTCACCACCTCGTTCGATTGGGACGGTATCCGCCAACCGTATATGGTCGCCACGGAAAACGATAGTCTGAACGGCATATCCATGCTCTTCGGCCATCTCATAACGGGAACCGCGCAACTCTTTGCCGACGTGCGCACCTATTGGAGCCCGGATGCGGTCCATTCCGCCACTGGCCATATTCTGGAAGGGCCAGCCTCGGAGGGCTTCATCCACCTGATCAATTCCGGACCGGCGGCCCTGGATTGGACGGGTGAACAGTTGATGGATGGCAAGCATGTCTTGAAGGCCTTTACAGAGATTACCTCGGACGAAGCAAACCGCTGTCTGGAAGCGACTCAGTGGTGTCCCTCGGTTCTCGAGTATTTCCTGGGTGGAGGCTGGTCCACCGACTTCCTTACACGTGGCGGCATGCCCGTGACGATGTGTCGCCTGAATCTTGTGAAAGGTCTCGGCCCGGTTCTTCAGATTGCAGAAGGCGTGACTATCGATCTGCCTGCTGCGGTGCACGAGGCGCTCGACGTCCGCACAAACCCCACATGGCCTACCACCTGGTTTGTACCGAATCTCACCGGAGTCGGCCCCTTCGCAGATGTCTACTCCGTCATGAACAATTGGGGCGCAAATCACGGAGCGATCTGTTACGGGCACATTGGAGGCGACCTCATTTCGCTCGCGGCCATGTTAAGAATACCGGTCGACATGCACAACGTGCCCGACGAAAGAGTCTTTCGGCCCAGCGCCTGGTCGCGCTTTGGCGCACTGGAGCCGCAATCTGCGGACTATAGAGCATGCGCAGCTTATGGCCCGCTTTACGGCTGAAAGCAATTCATTTCAAAATAAAGAAGCCGTCTGGCCGTCGAAAATGAAAGAGGAGAAATCGCATGGATAAAATTGCAATTCATACCGGTGCAGTCGTAGCGGGGTCTCCGTACACTCCCGGCATCGTAGCAGGCAATCTGGTTTTTGTATCGGGTCAGGTCCCGATGGATCCAGAAACGAAGGAGGTATTGAGAAACGACTTCGAAGGGGAAGTCAGCCTTTGTATCCGGAATGTCGAACGTGTTCTCGACGCGGCGGGCGCAAATCTCACACACTGTGTAAAGGTCACGGTATTCCTGGCGGACATGGATAACTTCTCACGGCTCAATAAAGTCTACAACGAATACTTTGGAGATATCAAGCCCGCGCGTACGTGCATCCAGGCCGCCAGACTTCCACTCGACGTTGATGTCGAGATCGAAGCGATCGCGGTCAAACCCTAGGCGAACCCACCCTTGCGTTTCATTCCCATTTCCGGCGTCATAGCAAGCTTAATTGCACGGCTCTGGCGCCGGACCGCCAACTCACGCTGGGATGATCCCGCAGGGCGACCTCCAGGCTGAACGGAACATCGGTACGTTCTTTAACCCGTGCGGTTACCGTGCGTCTCGCAAGGGAAGGCGAATTATTTACACGAGAGAGGTGCGCCAGCCATACGCATAAAGGCCCTCCCTCATCCAACCGCTCCGCAAGCAAATCGGCGCAGTCGCCGTTGGAAAGGTGGCCGGTCGGTGCGGCCACTCTGGCTTTCATTTCCGGCGTATAGGGGCCTCGAAGGAGCCAGTCGATGTCGTGATTAGCTTCCATAACCGCGAGTTTCGCTCCCCGAATAGCGCCCCTCAATTCCTCGGTAGGCATTCCCGCATCCGTAAAGTAGGCGACGCGGCAATCGTGCGTTTCGACGACGAAACCAACCGCTTCGACCGCATCATGAGAAACGGCAAACGATCTTACCGATAGAGAACCTATCCCCAGGGTTCCACCGGTCCTAAGTAACTGCGTCGCAACGGGCAACGCGTCTCTGAAGGCATAGGCGTCTAGAGTACGCGCATTTGCAACAATCGGCGCTCCGGTCCTTCGAGAGATCGGGCCTGCCCCGCTCGAATGATCGGCGTGCTCATGCGTCAGAAGGATCGCATCCAGATTATTGACCCCCACTCCATACCTGGCCATCGCCTGAGAAAGCTTACGTAGTGGAAGGCCTGCGTCAATGAGGAGATTTGTGTCGCCTGCTTTCACTAGCGTTGCATTGCCACTGCTTCCGCTCGCGAGCGCATGAACCGCGATGTCGCTTTTTCCCAAAATAGTGCTGAACATAAATCCTTGGTTACACCTATCGAAATCTTGCGTTCAACCCGCAAACAGGTTATTGACGAACTCTTCCGGATCGAACAATTCCAGATCATCCGGCTTTTCACCTATGCCTATGATTTTTATGGGAATTCTCATCTCGTCCGCGATGGTAATTACGATTCCCCCACTTGCGGTACCGTCCAGTTTGGCAAGCGCGATCCCTGTTACAGGCAGAGCCATGGAAAACTGTTTCGCCTGACTGATGGCGTTTTGCCCGGTGGTCGCGTCCAGAACCAGAAGTATCTCGTCCGCAGGGCGACCTAACTCCCGCTCGGTTACCCGATAGATCTTTTTGAGTTCGTCCATCAGGTTGACACGCGTGTGCAGTCGCCCCGCAGTATCCGCAATGATATAATCCGCCTGACGCGCCCGCCCTGCCTTGATTGCATCGAAAACCACGGCGGATGGGTCCGCGCCATCGCGGTGCTTCACGATCTCCGTGCCCGTTCGACCTGCCCAGATCTCAAGCTGGTCG
>JBBRKX010000610.1:0-4120 GCA_038231675.1 Chthonomonadales bacterium
GTAGATGCCCAGGTTTTTTCGAGCGGCAGGTCGAAAAGACAGTAGAGTTCAAGGGATAAAGCGAGTTGGAACGCTCGACCCATGCGCTGTTTTCGCCGGGCTCGGAAAGCATGAATTCTAATCCAAGCGGATGGATACCCGTGGCAAGGCGCTGCAGGCGGGTCACCGCATCTTCGGTAATGGCGATCTTTTCCTGAAGCCGTTCGGCTTCTTTCCGGTCCCGAGGCCGCGCTAGTACAACGCTACCGTTGGGCGTCAATCGCTCGACAGTAACCCCCTTAACAGGGCCAAAAATAATTTTCGCATCCCAGTCTTCCGTCACTTCCGGATGGTCGCCTTCTGCCCCATCTCCCTTCTTGCGTCGTTCGGCAGTGCCCATTTCCACACCTGGCGCCAACAGCGAGCTGGGCATTGCGATTCCCTCCCCTCGCAGGCTGCTTCCATTCTTGGGTACCAACCGGCTGGAGAACCAGGCACGCGACTTCACCTCACAGTATTCCTGAGTCTTATCCGGGAACCGAACTAGGTACTCGTCTCCAAGCTGGACGCCCGCAAGCGTGCCGATCGGCAGGATCCCTTCCTGATTTACGAAGAAGGATCCTGGCATCCCCTCCTTCACTTTGAGCGCAGGCATCCTGGGGCTGCCCATGACAACCATAGTCTGCTTATAATTATTGAACTTCGGGTCGAGGAGACGCTGATGCACCGCATTGAGAAGCTGTGCTGGGGATCCCCCCGGAGGCTGCCGCATAAACATCTGATAAAATGCAAGAGTGAACAGGCTGGCGCGAGCCTTTTGTCCGTGATTGTTCACAGGCACTTCGGAGGCTTCCTGGTCATACAGGCAGCTCATGATAAAGGTATGAGAGGAGTTTGGGCTGACAGGCTGATTGATGGATTTATCCCCAAGCATCTGGTTTTTGAGTGCACTGGTCTGAAGGGTGTGGCCGCAAAATGCCTCTGCTTTAACGATGTCCTCCTCCCCGTGCTTAGAGACAACACCGGGAAAAGCAGGAATACCCGCGACGGTGCGACCATGGCTGCCCGCGAAACAAGTGTCCAGCAGAACGGTGATGGGATAGTTCTTAAGCGTGGTTTGCTCCAGTTCGTGGCGGATCTCAAAATCGAAAACCGGATCCCGGTCCGCGGCAACCAGGTAGGCAGTGAACCCTTTACCGCCGTTTCTTTGCGGATCATTAAAGAACCCGCCATGACCTGTATAGTAGACAAAACCGGAACTGCCCGTTCCGCCAGTGTGCAGTTTATCGCGCAGCCAATGCATGGCGTCGTTGAAAGTCTTGCGGGTGAAGGGGTTTTCCGGGCTGGCGCCAGGAAGCGTCGCATAGCCAGGAAAGGCGCGGATGCCAACAATCAGAATATCTTCTCGGGCATAACCACTCTTCAAGCACATCGAAGCCGCCATTTTCACGTCATTGCCTGCCCCTTCCAGGCGGTCGAGATGGGGCGGCGCTCCGGAGGCGAAAAGTACGGCGAAACGCTTTTGCGCGGAAGCCGGCATCAAAACCAGCAGGCACATGATGCTGAAGAGCAGAACGGTTACGCAGTTATCTCTCTTGTCGCGCTGCGCGTGGTTGGTGCAATATGCTATGAAGATATGACCGATAGTCGTCATGGTGTATGCGCTCCCTATACGATTACTCCCCAGTTACGTGTAAGATTGGCGTGCTTTGCGACCGCTTGCCCAGAAGCTTGCTCTTTCCCAGTCATTTACAACGGGGCGCCCTGCCTCTATATACAAGGTGACTGAAGTTGGCGGACTGTGACAACCCGCAGTTATTTTTTGCGTTCAGAACCTTTTTACCTGTAGCAGGTCGTCTATTTCCGCCTCTCCAGCAGATGCTGTGCCTCCTGCTCTCGTTGCTTCGCCCTCTCTGCCAGATATTTGCTCAACTGCATCTGCAATTTCAACTCGTCGTCAGTCAATCGTTGCTGAAGCGCTTTGTAGTAGAGCGCATCCGATTTAATCGCGGGTATGGAACTAGCATCGCTGTAGCCCCGACCAGGCTCACTCAACTGGTCCATTTCCAGGATCACGCTGTTCGGCCTCTGCTCTTTCATGTTCAGATAGCGGCCAGCGAACTCCTCATTGAGGTTTTTTTGGGGTTTGTCCCCTTTCCTCACATCGCCAACCTCACCCTCAGAGTGCTTTCCCAGCCGCTCCGGGGTTATCAGGCCAACCCGGACGACCAGCAGAAGAATGCTGGCTGTCGCCAAGACGGAGAGAGCAGTGCTGAAGACGAGGATGCGGCCAGAACGGGACTGGGACTCCGGCTTGGGCTGTGACTGCAGACTATGCGCGGCTTCCACAGTGCGCCGAAGCTCGATGGCAAAGGCGGTACACGGAGCACATTGGCGTAAATGGCGGCGAACCATAAAGCGCTGCCAGGGCCACAATCGTCCCTCTGCCAGGGCGATCAGGCGGTCATCTGAGAGATGGTCCCCGCTGGTAGGCTCCGTCGAGAGAGCCTGAAGCAATACTTGTCTGCCGCGTTCCATCTGTTCCGGTTCCGAGCCGTGTTCGTTTTTCATGATGTACTATTCTCCACTCTGTCCGTCATCCGACCGTGCATATCTTGCAATGTTTTTCATGATGCGGCCCAGTCTCTGGGTAAGAGTATTGGGCGGGATACCGAGTTGAGCCGCAATCTCCTTATTTTGATAACCTTCCATGTGCAATCGGACGATGGTCTGCTCGATTGGCTTCAAGCGTGCGATGATCTCATAGGCCCGCCGCAGTACGCGCTTCTGCTCTTCCTGCTCTTCCTGCTCAATGAGGTCGCTTTCGAGCCCCTCAGCGTTTGCTCTTAACGTGCGCCCTGTTCCATGGGGTTTGGCGCCACCAAGAATGGATAGGAACTCCGCTACTTCGCTATCTTCCTTGTCAGATTGCATGGAAGAAATGGAGGTCTCTTTATCATGCAACTTCATTTCTCTGCGCTGAGTTTCAAACCCCACATACCGAAATATTCTCAGGGCGGAAGCAGGAAGGGCATCCGGGTTTTTTATCGAGGGTAAGCACCGGATAAGGCGATCGAAACAAACGTTTATATGTTCATCCAGGTCCTGCTCCCGGACGCAGGCTTCCTTTCCAGACCACTGGGCAAGGCGTCGAAAGCGCCGGTCCAGGGCTCCTAGGATTTCGCCTTGGTAACAGAACAGAGAAGCGACCAGGAATTTACGTGGGTTGTACTGGATGTCCTCACATCCCTTTACCACGGGCGTTTTCTTAACATCGCGGATCCAGGCAAACAGGTTGTCCCCCCAGCTCTGCTGCTCTTTACGCGTGAGCGCCGTCTGACTTATTGCTTCCGCTTCTTTGATCATGGCTCGCTGTCTCCTTTCCCTCCCGAGAGGTGCTCTGCGGCACCTTCCTTGCCCGAAAACGAGACCTTCCAGGCTCGATCCGGTTTCACTTCGAAGTGGTCTTCTGTCACCTCGTCCCCTCGGACAAACTGCAGGCGATGCGGGCCCAACGGCAGCACCACAAACAGGGCATTCGGCGTAACTGCCTGACCGTCCACTTTTACCTGCACGTCCTCCGGAACCTTCCACCAATGCATCCGAAGCACCCCGCAATTACCGCCGGACAGCCACTCCGCCATCTCCTGAGCCTGAGGGTAGCCAGCCTTGGCCGCTTTTCGGAATGCGCCGACCGCTGCGTCAACCTTGCCTTCCCACAGATCCCCAAGACCTTCCGCAAACGCCTCCTCTTGCGGGCTGTCGGAGTGCCACACCGGCGCCGCTGCACCTTGGGACTGGACCCGTATCGTGCCGTGATCATAATCTACGCGGATATTCGTGTTTGCCGTCTGATTGATCCAGGTGACAAATTCACGCAACGGGACATAGGTTATACCGTTGATCCTCACAGGGCGATGCGCGAAATAGGCATGAAGGCCGTTGAGCAGCATTTCCGGATGGACGTAGATCCTTGGTCCGGATCGTACCCAGCGCCGCCCGATGTGCCCGGCAGCGCTGGGGCGGGCGCCCGGCAGGAGTTCGCGCAGGGTCGTTTCCATTTTCGTCCTGGCCTCCGCGATCACGTTATCCACTGGAGGCGCCTTTTGTGCCCGGGCGCCAGCCGAACCGCCTATCCAGA
>JBBRKX010000611.1:0-4117 GCA_038231675.1 Chthonomonadales bacterium
AAAAAGGTCTTGATCGATGTAGGCAAAGACATCCGAGAACAAACGGCTATTCGCGCAGGCTTCAGTGAGAGCGGCGTATCACGTAACAACCGCATCGTGGAGCGGCATGAATCTTCGTATGGGGCCTATTGGCGCTCCTATGATTTCAGCACATCGACAGGCAAACAAAACGTTTTCCAGAATCCGCTCGATTTCGAACCTGCGGGCGGGGAGATTATCTTTAATCTGCCCAATGGGTTACAGGGCTACATGCTCGTCAATGGGAAGGGCGACAGAATAAGCAATGGTCCCGTGGAGATTGTGAGCAACAAAACCAATCCTTCAGACCCGGTTGTGCGCAATGGGCTGACCTGTATGACGTGCCACACGCGCGGGCTTAAAGAATTCAGCGATCAGGTGCGAGAGACTGCACTCAAAAATTCGTCTCCTACGTTCGACAAGGACAAATGCCTGGCGTTGTACGCTCCCAAGCAGGCCATGGACAAATTGGCGGCGGAAGATCTGAAGCGGTATGCCGATGCCGCGAAAGAGACCGGAAATGAGATCGGCGATACAGAGCCGATTGCCCTGCTCTCCGCAAAATATGAGGCCCCGTTGAGCAGCGCTCGGGCGGCGGCGGAGGTAGGAATGCAACCGGAAGATTTCGTCGCGAAAATCAAATCCCAGCCCGAACTGACGGATATGCTCGCTGTCCTTCTCTCCGAGAACGGTGCGATCAAGCGTGATGCATGGCAGGACGCGTTCGGCGCCGTTTGCCATGACCTTGCGCTAAGTAGCCGGACGCAGTTCGTTCGTAGAAAATTCTGAGGTGCTGATCTCACAAGAACTACGACTGAGTTAGGTTCGGCTACTTAGGAACGTTTACAGGACCACGGATCATTGTGTCAAAAGACGGCGATGGGCAGTATACGACGGTCGGAGAGGCCGTGAAGAATGCGCACTCCGGATCGCAGATTTATATTCGACCAGGCGTCTATAACGAGAAGATTGTCGTGGATAAATCCATTGAACTGGTAGGGGATGGGGCTATCGGGGAAATTACGATGAAAGGGGACGACAGTCAGAGTATCTTTGTATCCAATGCAAAAGTGAAAATTCGTGGACTACACCTTATTGGAGGCGTGTTAGTGACCAAAGGCAATCTTGAAATATCTGACTGCAATGTATCCTCCAGTTGGGAAGCCATCAAACTTAACGACGGCGCAATTGCCAATGTTCAGCACACGAATTTACATAACGCGTCGGTCGGGATCAGTTTGAGTGGCGCGAGCAATGTCGTGATAACCAATTGCGACATTTTCAGTTGCTCACAACAAGGAGTGGCCGTGCAGCCCGATGGCGGTCATGCGCTGGTCCAGAAATGCCATGTCCACGATAACGGCCGCGAGGGTGTCTGGGTCGATAAACACGGGCAGGCGACAATCAACGGATGTGATATCGTATCCAGCAGGGATCGGCCTTGCGTGGGTGTCAGGGAAGGCGATCTCACCATCCGTTCCTGTAGTATACATAACAGTCAATTTCAGGGCGTTGGCGTAGAACACTCACACTTGATGATGGACCATTCAGAAGTTTTCGATAACGGATGGGAGGGTGTGGCGGTTTCTCAAGCGAGCGTTGCAACCATCAGTGCAAGCAAGATTAGATCGAACCATTTTTCGGGAGTGCGCATCGCTACGTCGACCGTTGCAATTGAGGATTGCGACATCGTGGGGAATGTCGAATCCGGCGTAGATGTTCGTCTTGGCCGTTTGAACATCGGTCATAGCAGGGTAAATAACAACGGTTCCCAGGGCGTATCGGTTCTCGAGCGAACCGAGGCGGCAGTTACGGATAGCGAAATCCGGTCCAATGGAAAAGGGCCGTATTGGGTAGACCCCACGGGCCGGCTCACAGCCCCTGGATACAAGAAGTAGGCGGTCTCACAAACTTATAGGCGGCTAATTCAAGGAAGTCGGACGGCAGTTCCGGGTCGCAATTGCATCTGGTTGCGCACTTCATAGGTCGCCCCGAACGCGTCTCCCATGGATCTCATCTCCTGCGGCTACTGCAAAAGGATTGGTCCGGCTATTCAAAAGGGATACCAACACTGGATCGCTGGACCATTCTATTGGAGTACGACAGGACCGAGGCGAAGTGTTTTGCCTACCACGGCCATTTGATCGGACCCCATACGCTGACCAGGCAACTGCTTATCGAAATATGCCGTCAGTGTTCCTGTCTTCCAATGTGCCTTATTGTCGAAACAGAAACTCATTTGCAAGTAACTGCGATGTCCAATTTTACGAATCCTATCGTACCACGCTACTGATTCCTGTTCCACATGAAAAAATTGCTTCTGGCGAGAACCGTCCGGACCAACCAATTCCATATTTGCAAACAAAGTGTCCATGTAGAGCTCCAGACTGCTTACGCTGCGTCTGGCATCCGAGGGATCGATTTGAACCGTAATCCAGACCTGCTCAGCGGGAAACCGCATGTACACCCGCTCCTCCACCCGGTTGGATACTGCGATGACATGAAACTTGAGAGGCCCTATTGCAACGGCAGCCGGAAGGGGACGGATCATATGAGCGAACCAGTAGATTGCGTATGCTACGACCAGGGTACTCAGTATAAAGGCAATTAGTCGATTTCGATTTGTCATCAGGGCCTCTTTTTAGCTGCTAATTCCTTTTCCGTAATGGCGATAAGATGACGCATCTCAGCGACATGCGGATTCGCCGGCCAAAGGCGAACGAATTCCTCCAACTGAGTTTTCGCGCCCGCTAGATCCGGATCAATTGCGCCGTTGCCGAAATACAAATAGGCCCGGTCCCACACGATCAACGGGTGTAGCGCGGGCTCGAGCGTATCGGCACGATCCAGATGATTGCGAGCCTCAGCGGCATGAGATTTGAAATAGTAGATTTCATTGGGTATGGTAACGATGTCGGCGAGCCACCAGTGTGCTTCCGCCAAGTCGGGCTCCAGCTGAAGCGCCTTGCGATACGCCTTCTCTCCCCCTAGTATGTCGGGCACGGTGCGCACGCGTATACTGCCCCATGCGAGCCATGCATTGGCATCTCTGGTCCGCTTGAGTCGGTTGTGCGAAGCATTCTCTTCCGTTTCTGGCGCGCATGCGTGCTGTAACAAGGAAACGGCGTGTTTGAAAGCAGGCAGGTACGGAGAACCACCCATTTCTTGAAATCGTTCCGAAACGGCTGCGGCGTAACCGAATGTTCCGAGCCGAACATCGGACGGTTTGGCGTTGTACAGCTTTTCGTAAGCTGCCGCCACCAGGGTTGTCTTGTTGGCATAAATGCCATCGAGAATAACTTTGCGCGCCTTCTGGGGATTGTCCGCCGTGGCGGCAATGCGCTTTGTCCATTGTGGCGTAAGCGGCGCTTGCGGAGATAGCGTACCAGGAACAATGGTCTGCGGAGCGCATGCACCGCAGACCATCGCCACTGCCGCCCCGCAAAGCATATGTTTAATGCGTTGCATGGGGCATCTCCTTACGGCGATTTTGATTCAGGTAATGTAGTAAGATCGATCTCGGTTGACTCGGGCCAGACAGATCCGAGCGGTTGGACCCATACGAAGAATGAATTTCCTCCTCCTAAAGGTCGGTCCACTATTCCGATGTGCTTTTTCTCCGTGCCGTCGGCATTGAAACCTAAAATGTGACGGCCCCCTTTCAGGTAATGGTCATAATTGAATGTAGTGCGATTCTTCGATACGCGATAGTACACCATTCCCATAGAACCTGCAGGCACGTTTCTAACCGGTACGTTTTGCGTGGCGCCTCGTCCAATATTGGACTCTGTACCAAAGGTAATAATAGGACCGCAATTTAGAGAACCACCGAAACTCTGTTCCACATAAGTATTCACTGATCCAGGATTCCACGGACTGGTTGATGTGCCATTTGAGCCTTCCTGGCTAATAACGGTACCTGGTGGACCGAACAGAGATGAAGGTGTATAGTATTTGCGCCACGGATTGTCCTTGAGCGGAGTCGAGGATAACACCAGATTAGTCGCATTTTCGTATTGATTGTGGAAGACAGCGTAAAAGTTTGCAGTGCTGTCATAGTTCCACTCTGGATGACTTCGATCCGAGCTGTTGTCTGTAT
>JBBRKX010000612.1:0-4108 GCA_038231675.1 Chthonomonadales bacterium
AAAAGTGATCTTTGCCGTGCGTTTCCCTTCCCACTCCACTCTTACCTCGTCGGTCATGTTATCTTCCCTCTCGAAGCGTGAGCTTGTGTGCAGTCATGAAGAGGCTTGGACACTCGGGATCCGTGCCATCGCTCACAGGCGCGGCCCCATTGGGCGATGGCAAGAACCTCGGTGCTTGCGTTCGGATTGGATAACAGACCGAGAGGCGAAGAATCGAGCAGAATGTGAAGGCTCATGGATAGACCGGATGGTCGCCGGTGGCGGCACGGTTGACGTTTATATTGCGCTTAAACTCCGCAATTTCTTCTTCGGCCTGGCGTTTCGTTTCGGGATCGGCGACCATGCCTTCGGCAATCCAGCTATCCAGCAGGGCAATTGCTGCCTCCCTCTCGGTATCGATTACCGGTTTAGCCTCCTCTGGCTCCGGATCGGCGTCAAACTGCACCTGAATTTTATCACCGGGCTTTAGATGAAGCGCCTGGGCTTCGGGCGGCAGTTCCAAAAGCAAGCCGCTTTTCACTTCCACCGTGTAATGTACCAATGTCATGTCGCTCCCTCCCTCTCTGTTTGAATAATTATATCACAGCGCGGCAGAGCCGCAACCGGGCCAGATCGGATCTGAAGGTGTGCGTGTTCCCTCTGGCGTAGGTACGGATATCCAATCCACGGCATTCTCAGCCTTTCCAAAGCGCAGACAGGGGAATAGGCGACGGGCGGCGAATTTTAGAGGCAGCGTATCTTACGCCCAAATTCGTAGCGACAACCGAAAGTTCCTACGAGACTCCTCCCCAGACCCCTGTTTGCACCGCCGATGTAAGTCGATCCTCGAAACGCCCCCCGCACATGGCATAGTTATGAAGGTTTTTGCCGCGCCGCTGAAGAAATAAGCATCGCAATTCCCAAATTCTTACCGGGAACTTGATCTATATGCACGAACGCTTGAATCCACTCAACCCAAAATGCCCACTCAAGACAGATTAATTAAATACCTTCCATTGGAGAAGCTGCGTTATGACCCGTTGAATCCGCGCTTGCTAAGCACGGTTGATGGGCATAACGAAAGGGCAGTACTGACAGCGATGCTTAAGGATGGCACTATCACGGAACTGATGGGGTCTATCGGTGAACAAGGCTATTTCGCCGGGGAACCGCTTATCGTCTGTTCCAATCCTGACGAGGCTGATACTTACATCGTTGTCGAAGGAAATCGCCGGTTCACCGCCGTTAAACTGATCAACAACCCGGAACAGGCTCCGACAAATAAAATTTCTGTTCTGGCAATTAGCGATGTAGCAAAGCATAAGCCTACCGAATTGCCATGTGTCATCTATGATAAGCGTGAAGAGATTCTTGATTATCTGAGCTACCGCCATATAACGGGGATTAAGACATGGGGCTCTCTCGCCAAAGCTAAGTACCTGGAACAGCTTCGCAACGGTGTTGCTACATTGCCGATTCAGGAGCAATTCAAAAGTCTGGCAAGGACAATTGGAACAAGGGCAGACTATGTAGATCGACTGCTGACAGGATATGCGGTTTATGAAGCGATTGTAAGGAATGATTTTTTCCATATCGATAACCTCAATGAAGGCTCCATTGATTTCTCTATCCTGACAACTGCCCTGACCTATAGCAATATCATTCGGTTTTTGAATCTTAAAGGCAACGACGATCCTAGCGTGGAGGGGCTTGATGTACGCAAACTTGAGGAGCTTACCCGCTGGATGTTTCAGAAGCTGGATCAAGGAAAGACGCGGCTTGGAGAATCGCGAAATCTTAAGTATCTGAGCAGTGTCGTGGCGAATGAGAAGGCCCTAAAATCCTTTCGTGATGGAACGCCACTGGTGGACGCCAAAGACCTGACCGAAGCGCCTGCCGATATTTTCCGAAATTCGATATCGCAAGCACTGGCTAGGTTGGAGAGGGCAAGAGACAACCTGCATTTAGTCAATAAGCCGACATCCAGCGATGAGGACAATCTCACCGAGATTAATTCGCTTGCTCGAAGTATGCGTGCCTCCGTCAGAGAAAAATTGCTTGACGCTGAAGACGAAATCACCTGACGGAGCAACCTATTATGCCCCCACTACAACCGGCTCTTACAGACTTGGGGAAATTACCCAACACTCCCTATTTTGATGTGCATGTTTGGGTTGACTATATCGAATTGCTCTGCCTCGTCAATTTGGATCGGCAGATGTCAAAGGCCGATGTACTGGATCGTGTCAGGATACGCGCCCAGGATTTACCTGAAGGAATTGATACGGAGGAAGAGATTGATCCTGATGATGCTTTTCTGGAAGACGAGGACGAAGAGGAAGATATAAGCGCCGCTTCACCAGCAGAGATAAATGATAAGTGGTCAACTCTTGCGTCGGACTGGTATCGCCATTTGAGCTATCGTGCGGGTGTGTTCGGAAAAAGCTATCCGTTTGTCATGTCTGACATGGGGGATGTCTTAAAGGCCAAAAGGGTAATTAACCCGGAAGCAAAACTGTACATTTTCCTTCTCCTGGCATCGAACCTCCGGTACTTCAGCAAAAAGGACTCCAGCCCATTGACGCGCAGCTTTGAACTCCTTAGCGCGCAGGCACTGAAAAGCTTCTTCTCCGATATGGCCGAGGTGCATGTTTTCGGAACCAGTGCTAAGGCGGGCGGACGATACGGGGGAACGTTATGGCAGAAAGTAAACAAACTCGCCGCTGATTTGGGGGAGAAAGTCGTTGCCGATAAAGACAATTTCCCCGATGAGGATACCGGCGACAATGGTTTGGACATCGTTGCATGGGTACCGCTCGGTGATAACAATTCACACCGTCTCATTGTCCTGGGACAATGCGCATGTACGCTGAAATGGGGGCCTAAACAGTCTTCGTCGAGCACAGATATGTGGAGGCAAACGATGACGTTGGGGGCCGGAACTGGCAATATTATTTTTATTCCGTTTTGCTTACGCCGGGCAGACGGAACATGGCATAGGAAAACGGATATACAAAGCATTCTTATAGATCGTTTGCGCTTTACCCATCTGCTTCAGAGCAAGGTTACGCTCCTGGAAAAGCAGTCAGCATATCAGGTCGTTGAGCGTGCGCTCGCACAGCGTGAGCAGCCTGTTTAAGTATAAATCAGGCTGCCCTGCTGTTGAGAGGGCGGGGCGCTCGGAATGACATAATCCAGCGATACCTCTTCCTTTAATCCGTTCCCCGATGTGATATTGCGAATTATATGCTCCATTAGCAGGGGCGGGACGGCATTGCCGATCTGAAGGTATTTTGACTCGATGGATCCCTCCGGCTCGAATTCAGGGGGAAAGGTTTGTAGTAACGCGCATTCGCGCCACGACAAACGGCGGGGTTTTTCGAGCTTCGGGCGGGCGGGATTATCTTCTACATGTTCATACCGATCCGTGAATTCCCAAATTTGCTTCGACCCGTCCCGCCATCTGGATTCCACCATCTGCATAGTAGGGGATGCCGGGTGAAGGGTTATATGACGCCAGTTGGATACGACCGTATAGGCCGGCACATTCCACGGGCGTTTTCGGTTGCGGGACATAAACCACCAGGAGAATGGTTCGTGAGAAGGATGATAGCATTCGTCGAAGCAATCGAAGGGCAAGTGCTGAATGGTATCACCGTGAGAGACGTAAAGGGTATTGTCCGGGCTGCCTGGACCGTGAGTGGGCCTAGGGAACCAGTAATAGGCTCCTAAGTCGCGCCGGATCCCGACAAGGAATATTCGCTTACGATCCGCAGGAACACCGAAATCTTTGGCATCCAGCAATTTCACGGAAATGTGGTAGCCAGATCCCGCCTCGCTGAAGGCCGCGATCTGTGCACGAAGATAGCGGCCTCCCTCAAGCCATTGCATCCCCGCCACATTCTCGACAACAAAATAGCGAGGATTCGTCTGTTTCAAACAGCGCAGGAACTCTTGGTAGAGCACTGAACGGTCATCATTATCCGGCGAGCGATTGCCTCCCATTGTGAAGCTTTGGCATGGATAACAGCCGATCAAAATATCACATGACGGAAAGCTGGGAATTTTCCGTATGTCACATCCCCTCACGTCAGCATTTTCGTTTGCCATGAGATGCTTGAATTGTATA
>JBBRKX010000613.1:0-4096 GCA_038231675.1 Chthonomonadales bacterium
TAACGAAAGGTCAGCTTGGTGTGATCGAAGCCCAGCAGTCGTAGGATAGTGGCGTGCAGGTCATGGACATGGACAGGTTTGTCCGTGACCAGCATTCCCAGCTCGTCCGTTGCCCCATAAGCCGTGCCGCCTTTGACGCCTCCGCCGGCCATCCAGATCGAGAAGCAACCCGCATGGTGATCCCGGCCGGAAGTCTCGCTCACCCGGCCCGCAGTGGTGGGGGTACGTCCAAACTCGCCGCCCCAGATCACCAGGGTCGAGTCGAGCAGGCCACGCTCCTTGAGGTCCGCGATCAGGGCCGCTGCCGCCTGATCCACCGAGCCCGCCACCCGTGTCAAACTCTTTTCCAGGTCCGTGTGATGGTCCCATCCGCCCGCGTCGACCTGGACAAACCGAACGCCTCGCTCTACTAAACGACGCGCGCACAGCAGCTTGGCCGCAACTTCCCCCTTGCCATAGCGGTCACGGACCGACTGCGGCTCTTTAGAAATGTCGAACGCATCTGTGGCGGCGGTTTGCATTCGAAAGGCGAGCTCAAACGATTCGATGCGCGCTTCAAGTTGTTCGTCGCGCTGGACTTTTTGCATGTGCATGTCGTCCAGTTTATGCACCAGATCGAGCTGCAGGCGCTGTTCGTCTCCCGGACTGAATTCATTACGCAGGTTCAGAAGGACTTTGTCGACGGGCTTGTTGGCGGCGAAGTCCGCCCGTGCGCCCTGGTAAAGGCTGGGCAGAAAGGCGGCCTGACGCCATTCGGCGGGCCCGCCCAGGGAAACAAAGCCAGGTAAATTGAGGTTCTCGGTTCCCAGACCATACATGGTCCATGAGCCGAGGCTGGGGCGCGTCAACACCAGTTGGCCGGTATGCATCAGCTTGGTGGCGGGACCATGTGCCGGAACGTCCGTATAGAGCGAGCGCACCACGCAGAGTTCATCCGCCACGCCGCCCAGGTTCGGGAAAGCGCTGCTGATCTCTAGCCCGCTTTTCCCCTTGGGCTCGAATGTAAACGGGGAGGGGAACGCAACGCCCGACTGCCCGGGCAGCGTCTGATCGCGGTATTTCTGCAGGTTCGGCTTGGGATCGAACGTATCGACGTGACTTGGGGCTCCGCCCGCGAAAATATGGATAACGGCTTTCGCCTTTGCAGGCAACGGCGGTTTGCGGGCCATGAGTGGATTGACCCCGGCCTCGGCAGGGGAACTGACAAGCAAGTCTTCGAGCAGCGTCCCAAGCGCCATGAGACCGAAACCCATGCCGGACCGGGCTAAAAAGGCGCGGCGCGTGGAGACTCGAAGGACATTTCCACATGTCGAATGACCATTCGCGGACGTTGCTATAGAATGTGTAGGTTTGATGGCGGTACTCCTTATCCTGAGTTCGGGGCCTCACAAGGCCGATCTTCCTACGCTCTCAGACAGGGAAATATCGGATTTGTTCACTCAGTTTATCGGCTTGTGCTTTCTGGACGATACAACAATAGATATTTTCGAAGGAGGACAGGATGATGAAGACTGACAGCGAAGAGGTTATGGAATGGGACGCGTTGGAGAGAGACCAGTCTCCCTCCTTTTGAGGTGATAAGCAAGCGACGGCGCGGCTATCCTTCCGAGACGCACGTGGGCAAGAGAGAGCGCATAGTACACGGCGACAAGGAACTGAGCGAGAAACTGGGCCGCAACGATTTGTGTCCGTGCGGTTCTACAAAGCGCTTTCAAGCGGTGCTGTCGTAACCTCGGTCGCTTCGACGGAGCGGAGCGTCACCACTATTTCAGGGAGTGAGCAGCGGCGCCCTCCCCCCCGTCTCCGCCTCTCCCGGAATGGGAGAGGCGGGAATAAGCGGAGCCGCAAGGGCTGAGGGCCTGCCCGGAACGAGAGAGGGTTTACGCAAAGGCGGTCTACTCGTGTATATTGTAGAAGAGCGGGTCGGTGGTGGAATAACAGAGAAACGTGATGGCCATGTACTTCTCGCATACGTTTTGGTTGAAACTTTGCGCATCAGCGTAGTTGGTCTTATCCCGGATACCATGAAGCACGTCTTTGAACAACACCACCGTAAATTCATACGCGGGCATTTGCTTCAATATCGCTACATCCTCATATCCTGTTACTTTGTAAAAATACAGTGCTTCGTCCTCGTTGAAATCCGCTAAATACTTCCAGAAATAGGTTAGAATCCGGATTGGAAAGCCTTGCGTGATCATCTTCATCCCGCCGGTCTTGAACTTCTCATACTCCCATAGAAATGGCGCCTGGTTCGCCTCCAGTCTGAGGCACAGAGCGCTAAAGCTGCGGTTGAGGTTGTTCCGTGCATCGAAAACGATCTCCATTATCTCATCGCGTATCGGATCGTCGGCGGGAAAAATGTCCAGAGTTTCAAAGGTAGTACGTATAACCGCTAAGTCATTCAAACAATCTTCCAGAAGCAGGGATTGCATATCATCCTCCAGATGCTCGAAGCGCTTCCACGCCTTGCAGGGGATCGGTCAGGTAAGGTCGAATTAAGACAATATGCTTGCGCGGCGTTGTTCCCAGTGCCGTAAGAGTGTTTCCGTGACGGATACCTGCACGCCAGGGGAGTAAAAAACGATGTCTGAACAAAGCGCATCGCGCCATGCGGTTTTGTCGGAGCAGTGGCCCAGTTTGCCCTTCGATGCTTGGAAAGACACCTACGCGACGCTGCATATGTGGACGCAGATCGTCGGCAAGATCCGACTGCGCCAGACCCCATGGCTCAACCATTCCTGGCACGTTGCCCTGTATGTCACGGCAAGGGGAATGACAACGTCGCCCATGGCATACGGCGAACGAACCTTTGAGATCGATTTCGACTTTATCGATCATCGCCTCGAGATCCGGACAAGTGATGGGGAAGTGCGAATCATGGCGCTCAGGCCGCGCTCGGTCGCAGAATTTTACCGCGAATTGATGGCGTTGCTGGCAGAACTCAGCCTGGACGTTAAGATCGATACCACCCCCAATGAATTGGCGGATGGCATCCCCTTCGAGGAGGATAACACCCATGCCTCCTATGACGCCGAATACGTCCATCGATTCTGGCGCATTCTGGTGCAAGTCGACCGTGTATTCAAGATATTCCGTGCCCGTTTCATTGGAAAATGCAGTCCCGTGCATTTTTTCTGGGGCAGCTTCGACCTTGCCGTAACGCGCTTTTCCGGTCGTCCGGCTCCCCAGCATCCTGGCGGAGTGCCCCATTTACCGGACTGGATCGCACGAGAGGCGTACTCCCATGAGGTGAGCAGCTGTGGGTTCTGGCCGGGAGGCGGGCCCGTTCTCTATCCTGTGTTCTATGCCTATGCATACCCCGAACCGGAGGGATTCAGCAGCGCGCATGTGCGGCCGGACGGTGGAAAGTATCATCCCACACTGCACGAGTTTATCCTCCCTTATGACGATGTCCGAAGGGCGGAATCGCCGGATGATGCGCTGTTAGACTTCCTCCAGAGCAGTTATGAAGCAGCGGCCGACCTCGGTAAATGGGACCGCACCGCTCTCGAACAGACCAAATTGCGATGACTTTCGATGCCGGCACGTTCTTATGATGGAGTATTTTTTACCCTAATCCTCTCATTGCTCCCTCAGGAAATCTGCTGGAATTCTACATGCCTTCGACAGAACGACGTCTCGAAGACGAAATTTGCATTCGAACGGGCTATAATGGAACTCAGATTTGCGTTCCATTATAGCCTGAAATCCATTTCCGAAGGAATCTGTCCATGACCCTCCCTCGTCCTGAATATCCGCGTCCTCAATTTGTTCGAAATGACTGGCTTTGCCTGAACGGCGCGTGGCAGTTCGAGATCGATGCCGGCGATACGGGCATCGACCGTGGCTTGCTGGAAAGGGAACTCGCCGACCAGATCACGGTTCCTTTCTGCCCCGAGTCCTCCCTCAGCGGTATCGGCAACACGGATTTTCTCCACGCGGTGTGGTACAGACGGGAAGTGATGGTGCCGGCGGCATGGTCCGGCAAGCGCATTTTGCTGCATTTCCAGGCGGTGGATTACGATGCCACGGTCTGGGCGAACGGCAAGGAAGTAGGCCGCCACCGGGGCGGATTCACGCCTTTTACTTGCGA
>JBBRKX010000614.1:0-4095 GCA_038231675.1 Chthonomonadales bacterium
CGAGCGACCACCTCTACTACCTGGCGAGCAAATCGATGAGCGATGGCGACGTGCACAAGTATTTCAGCGCCTACGGTAGCTTGATCGAGGCGTTCGTGCGCTACCACACCGCCGCCCTCGACCTGCAAAACCGCGCCCAGAGTTTTCTCGGCGGGCCAGCGGCCCAGCCGCCTTCAGAACTGCAAACATAAGTAAAGCGTGGTAGACAACGCTCGAGGAAACTCCGTATTCGAAAACGAGAGGCGACTGCATGCGTTTTACTATTCCCGTAATATTTGCGTACAGCAGTTTATGCGTTGCGGTTATTTGCCAGCAATATGTGAAGCTTGGCAAATCCATGGCAAACGTAAGACCGAGCTCCGCGCTGGACAAACGAGTGCTCGAAACTGTATTCTTCGATCTTGTTCAGGACGGGGAAGGTAGTCCGCGAGAACATGTTGCAGTCGCGCCAGAACCGCCGGCCTACAAACAGAATGTCGAAGATGTGCTCTACCAATACCATAAAGAATTATGGGAGAAGCTCAAGCCCGAAGAATTGAAGGCTGCACGAGAGGCGGCCGAACACCTTGTTCGACGAATCAAGGTGAAAGACGTATTCCGCATTTTCAAACCGGCGAACGACCGTATTGCCTTCGAGGACGAAGCCCAGCCCAACGGACTTAGGCGCGACGCCAGGATAAGGGTATGGCCGCCCGGTTATTCCCACGATACGAAGGTGGCCATCGTCCGGGTGGTCGTGCCCTGGAGTATCCATCATGGCGAGGGAACATATGTCCTCGCAGAGCGGAACGACAAGTGGACGATCATTCTGCGCCAGTTTGTGTACTATCCCTGAGTCTGTTTTCAAGGCGTGCATTGGCCAGTGTGACAAACACCCCGTATGCCGACGAATCCCATTCGGCATGCGGGGTGCTTCTCTTCATGGTTTCCGCGCGACAAATCGTCAAGATGCCGACTGCATCCTGCGGCTTTGATGCGTGAATGGATTGAATGCGGACATTGGATTTGCGACGAATCTGCCTCTCGCTCGTATGCCATCTGTGGGAGAGGCGCGAATGCCGGCGCGTATACGCTAATCTGACAGGCATAGAGACGAGTAAGGTCTCGTCATTCGGCGCGTAGATTGATATGGTGAACCCTTAATCTGTTCACGCGGACTAATGGACGACCAGTAAGACACGGGGCACAGGCCAGACGATTCCCTGGCTTGGATTGTCGCACTCTTATTCGACTCTATCCATTACATCTGATGAGACAAGGAGATCCACATGGCAAAAAAGTTCGTATGGGTATTGATTGCGCTGATGCTGCTTGCGCGCATGCCGCAGGCTTTCGCTCTAAGCGAACTCATTACTGTTACGAAGACGACACAAGCAAAGCTGGGTGCAAAGTTTACGCTGTCCGCAGTCCGTGTTTCTGACACCGCTGTTCTTGTCCGAATGGAGATTCCCAAAGAAGGGAAGTTGAGAGATCTAAAACGGGTGACAATGGATATAGGAACATATAGCCCCGGGGTCTCGTCAAGTCCCCAGGTCTCGGCGGATCTCGAAACAACGCCGGGCAAAAATGGCTCCCTGGTCGTGACGTTCCAGCTATCACCCGAACTGGTGGACAAGTGCTCGATTCGCCTTGGACCCCTGGCACCCGCAATACCCATGTCCTACGTGTACTATGCCGTGGAGCTCAAGGGATACATCACAGTCAGAAAGTAGTTTAGCAAGTGGCATGGTCGCGGCTTCGCATGAATTTGATGCGCGACCACGCTATCGCCCGATAACCCGGATTAATGGATTTGCAGATTTCCGCCTGATCCCGTAGCGTTTCTCCTGTTTCCGCCGAATCACCTTAAACAGATTCGAGCGCCGCTCACGCCGTCTGACTCGACTAGCGGCGACGCTGGAAATGCGGGAGGAGACGGGATGCGGATTCGGGTGGCGATACATCTCTCTGAGGAGATTGTCGTACCAATCAACCCGCAGGCGATTCTCGCCGATACAGTATCCAAAATTGCCGCGCAGATGTACGCGGAGCAGTCCGCATGGAGCGCTTAATTCGCCGGTTTTAGAGGATTGCGCGGCGCCGACCCAGGCACATTCCGCCTCTTCACGTTCAGCCCCTTGCGCGCGCAAAGACGGACGGTAGAAGGAGACAACCTCCACTTGCGACCAGGCGCCGTCGAGTGGCTGCTCTCGTCGCCTATCAAGGGATTCATCAAGGCGCTCGCCGCCTACATTGCCAGCCGGCGGGTTCTGGAGGTGGCGGATATCGGACCGAAAGTAACCGAATCGATAGAAATTCCCACTCCGAACCTCGGTGGGCAGGCGCGTTTCTCCTGCCTTGCCCCCATCGTCGTTCTTACCGCAGACGGCAAGCGCTTTCAAACGCCCGACTCGCCGGAGTTTGGCAGGTATCTCCGGCAGAACATGCTGCGGAAATACGCTGCCCTAAACGCGGGAAGCCTTCCGGAGGACGATTCGCTCTCCGTCACGTTTGATGCGGACTGCTTACAGACGAGGCGGGGGACAAAGCGGATTCCTTTTGGCAACAGTCAGATTACGGGACCGCTCCGCCCATTTACTGTGCGGGGAAGTGCGGAGTTGATTGCTCTCGGTTACCAGGCGGGATTCGGACTCTATAACGCGGAGGGCTTCGGAATGGCGGCCAGTCTGCCGGTATCGTAGTCTGCCGGTATCGCAGTCTGCCGGTATCGCAGTCTGCCGTGCAGCGCCGGGCGTAACGGCAAAAAGAGAGCGGGGCGCGCGATCACTTCGCGCGCCCCAAAAGTTCGTAACTGCTATTCAATTGATGTTTAGTACTGGATAAATGTGTCAGGCCGACCAATCTTCGACTTTGAGGTTGGGGACTTTGCCGAAGTCGGAGAGGTTGCGCGTCAGGAGGGTGGCATCGTTGGCGAGGGCGATAGCGGCAATCTTCAAGTCCATTGTGCCGGCGCGGATTTTGGACTGCTTGAGACGCTCGAAAATCTGCGCGACTTTCTCGTCATAGTCCAGAACGACGAACTTGCAGTAGACGCGCAGATGCGCTTTGAGACGTTGATAGGCTACGATTTGTGAGGCGGTGGTTCGCGCCGCGGCGGCAATCGCCATCCAACCACGTGTCTGCTCATCGTAACTGATTACCGTTGTCGCGATGTCGTCGGGCGCAAGGCGAGATAACCGGATTCGCAGAGGTTGTCCCGCTTTGCCACCTCGCTCTATCAGCGTCATATGATCGCTGTCAAGCAGGTGCATCCGATCCGTCCTCGCTCAGGGCGTTCTGCGCGTCACGCCACTCACGCCCCAATCGAACAGCTTCCTCAAAGAGCGGATCGTCCGCGAAGATGCCATATACCTGCTCCCATCCGACAGGGGCAGGCGCAACCGTCTCGGTATCGAGGCGCAGTTTTAGTCGTTCGAGTTCCTGCTCAACGGTTGCCACGCGGTCTTCCAATGTTCTGACTGGCATGCAAGTGTTTCTCCTCTTGCTCTGTTTTCTGCTTCTATTCTACCCCTGCCGAGTGAGTGAACGACAGAGAGAATTAAGTGCGCGCCAGCGCGGAATTGATTGCTCTCGGTTACTTGGCGGGATTCGGACTCTATAATGCGGAGGGATTCGGAATGGCGGCCAGTCTGCCGGTATCGCAGTCTGCCGGTATCGCAGTCTGCCGGTATCGCAGTCTGCCGGTATCGCAGTCTGCCGTGCACAGCCGGGCGTAACGGCAAAAAGAGAGCGGGGCGCGCGATCACTTCGCGCGCCCCAATAGTTCGTAACTGCTATTCAACTGATGTTTAGCACTGGATGCAGGGCTTGAGGGCCGACGCGATTCCGCGACGCCTGGGCTTTGCGGGTTCGCCCTCCATCCGCTTGCGCAGCATCAGGCGGCCACGGTGAATTCGCGAACGGACCGTGCCGATGCTTGTACCCATAGCCTTCGCAATTTCCTCATAGCTCAGCCCCTCCACGTCGCAAAGAAGCACCGCCGTGCGGAAGTCTTTGGGCATTGAGGATAGCGCATTCTGAAGCCGCTCGTTTAGAATGTCCTTCATGAACTGCGACTCCGGGTTACTGTCCTCGTCCGGAACCTCCAGCGTATAA
>JBBRKX010000615.1:0-4084 GCA_038231675.1 Chthonomonadales bacterium
AATTTCTGCTTACCGCGCAGAACTGGCGTCCCGCGCCTGCGGTCGGCACACTCCAATGGAAGATCATCGACCCGCACGGCATGATGCTTCAAAGCGGCTCGCAGGGCATCAAAGTCGAGGACAACGTCGCGCTTGCCCTGCCTCTGGATTCCCCGAAGTATGGCGTCTATCGCCTTGACTCGACCATTGCCTGGGCGGACGGCAAAAAAACCGTTTCCTCTCAGCCTTACGCCGTGATTCCGATCGCCCGGGTTCTGACGGACGCCCAAAAAGATGCGTCCCCCTACGGACTGAACGTCCTGAGCGCACGCCAGCCCATGGTTTCGGCTTTTCGGAAGGCAGGCATCGTCTGGTTCCGCGATTATGGCTTCAACTACGAATGGATGGTCCGCGCCAAAGGCGAGGACAACAGGTACGCAGGCTGGCCGTGGTATCCGAAGATCGTACGGGATTACGAGAGCAACGGAGCCCGAGTGCTCGCGAATTTTCAAACCTCTATGCGGCCTCCCGCTCCCGGAGGCGCTCCCGGGCCGGATCAGGCGTGGACGAAGGAGATCATGGGGATGCTCATGGCGTTTCCCTCGATCCGTGCCTTCGAGCTGGACAATGAGTATGACCTCAAGGCCAACAATGCCAAGGCCGAGGAAGCAATCGGCTGGAAAAACTATGGGCTCTACCACAAGAAGTTCGGCGACGTCGCGCAGCTTCTCGGTGATGGGAAATTCGTCACGGTAGAGAACGGGCGCGCCGGTATCTGGCCGGAGCGGTTGCGACGCATGGTGCGAAGCGGCGATTTTGCTTCCATCGACGTGGTCAATAGCCACCATTATGCCGGTCCGGATGCGCCGGAGACAAATGTGGTGAACTTTAATATGGGCTTCGCGGGCGATGAAAAGCCCATGACATTCTTCGATCAGCTTCGGGCCGTGAAGATAGCCGGCGCGAGCGATGGCAAGCCGCGCCAGCATTGGCTGACGGAGTTTGGGTGGGACACGAAAGCGGGCCCCGTGGTTTCTCCCACCGAGCAGGCGGCATATCTCGCACGCGCCTATATGCTGCTTTCCGCAGCGGGGACATCCAAGGGTTTCTGGTATTGGGACCTGGATTCCGAGAAAGCGAACCAGTTCTTCGATGGCTGCGGCCTGTTTACATTCGAGCAGCTCCCCAAGCTATCTTACGCCGCCTACGCCGGGCTCACGCAAATATTACCGAACGCCGAGTACCTCGGCACGATCCATGCCGGCGAAAATACCTGGGGCTATCTCTTCCGCAACGACGGCAAGCTCGTGGCCTCGCTCTGGACGCTCGACGGCAAACCGGGGCCGAAGGTGGATTTCGGGTCCGCCAGCGTCTACGATGAATTTGCAAACCCACGGGAGAGCAGCGTCACATTAGGACTGGAGCCGGTCTACGCGGTCGGAGTATCCGAAAACAGCCGTTGGTTCCGGCAGACGGCGTATCAACTTGAGACGCCTTATCTCGTTTCCGTCACGGCGGGCGATACGGTAACCGCAAACCTGCAGGTCAAAAATATGCGCGCCGGGGCGATCAGCGGAAAAATCCACCTGCAATTGCCGACAGGATGGGCGGACGTCACCGGAGAAACGAATATTACGGTGCCGTCCGGACAGACGGCAAGCTTCCCGTTGACATTTCGCGTGGGCACGGAGGAATCGCTTGGAGAGAAGGCGGTCCGCCTGGTCATCGATGAGGGAGATCCGTTAGATTCCATTCCCATTCGGGTACAGATTCAGCGTCCCATCGAGATGACGGTAAGCGCATTGAAAGGCGAACCCGGCAACGGAGACGTCGCGATTCGCCTTCGTAACCGGTCCTCGCGACCGCTGGATGGAACGCTGCACTTTACATTGCCTTCCGCGTGGAGCACCACGACGCCCGATCTCAAGGTCGAGGCGCTGAAGCCCATGGAAGTGCGGGATGTGCGCGCCAAAGTGCAATGGACGGCCGGATGGAAGGAAGGCGAGACAGCGGCGATAGAGTACAAAAGCACGGATGGGCGCTCGGCACGGCAGCCGCTCATTCCCGGTCGCCTCACGATCTATCGTGCCTCGGATCTCCCTATGAACGGTGACCTGAAAGAGTGGCCTGCGAAAGCGAAGCTTCCCGCCTGGGTGCTCGGTTCCACTTTCGGCGAGCCGAACGCCGCCATTTACCTTGCATGGTCGCCGAAGGGCTTATACGTTGCCGCGGATGTCCATGATTCCAGGGCGACAGTCCCTGATCCGCGCAGCTTCTGGGATGGGGATGTCCTCGAACTTTTCATCGACACCCGCGACAAGAAAACGGCTCGCAAATACGAAGCAGGCGACCATCAGTTCTGGCTCGCGCCGCAAATCGATCAAAAGCGCGTGTACGTAGGGCAATGGAAGCGCGGTGAGGAGATCCCGGAAACGCGGTACGACATTCCCGGCATTCAAAGCACGGTCGTGCGCAACAAAGAGGGGTATGTGATGGAATGCTTCCTGCCGGCGGCGATGATTCAGGGCTTCCATCCCACTGCTGGAGCGCGCATGGGCCTCAATCTAAACCTTTCCGTCAAGGGCGCAAAGCAGGATCGGGAAGCATTCTGGTCCATGCCGAAAACGGAAAGTACAGATCAACCCGCGGACTGGGCGACTGTCGTATTCGGCAATTAAAGAAGAGGAGATCAAGACTGGTCAACGGAATATGTCTTCATGACACTCCTGCCCATGATGTTGCTTTTCGCAGCCTGTGCCGCTGTCTCGGGCCTCCCGACGGATCGTACGCGCCTGCACCTCTCCCTTCGCTCACGCAAACCGGCGGAAGGCGAGGAGGAGGAAATCACCGTTGCTCACGCCGATTGGGAGGCTCATAAGACGGCGGTCATCGTGTGTGATGTGTGGGACCAGCACTGGTGCCGCTCAGCCGTACGGCGCGTCGAGGAGATGGCGCCCTCTGTCCACCGATTCCTTTGCTCCGCCCGCTCGCTGGGCGCACTGATTATTCACGCGCCCAGCGACACCATGGCGTTCTATGAAGGAACGCCGCAGCGTGAGCGAGCGCGCAACGCCCCATCCGTCTCCATGGAACTTCCGCTCCCAAGATGGCACTATCCTGACCACGATACCGAGCCGCCGCTCCCTATCGACGACTCCGATGGCGGCTGCGACGATGAGCCGCCCTCGGAAACCGCAACCGTCTGGACGCGGCAGCATCCGGAAATCGAGATCTTCCCGGAAGACGCGATCAGCGATGAGGGCGCCGAGGTTTATAATCTGCTCCAGGAATACGGGATTGAGAACGTGATCGTGCTGGGCGTTCATACCAATATGTGCGTCCTGGGCCGCCCCTTTTCTATTCGCCGCCTCGTCCGACTGGGCAAAAACGTAGCCCTGGTGCGCGACCTTACCGATGCCCTGTACAACCCTCGGCTCGCACCCTATGTGAGCCATGTCGAGGGAACGAACCGTGTGGTCCACCATATCGAACGCTACTGGTGTCCGACGATCACGAGCGACCAGATTGCCGGCGGCAGCCCATTTCAGTTCCGTGAAGAGAGCGAAGCCCCGCAACGTCGTTCCATCGAACCCCAATCATCCATCATCCCCCAGGAGAAACCGTTGCCGAAGAAGGTCCGAGTGGTCATGATAGGCGCGGGCGACATGGCCACCAAAGTGCATTATCCGTCCCTGATCTCCTTTGAAGACGTAGAGATAGCGGCTATTTGCGATCGCGATCCAGACCGCCTTCATGCGGTGGGGGATCGTTTCGGAATCTCACGGCGCTATTTATCGCAGGGCGCGGACGATTATCAACAGATGATTGCGGAAGTGGATCCGGACGCGGTCTATGTCATCGGGCAGCCGAACATCATGTACCCGATCTGGACATGGTGCCTGACGCACGGCAGGAACCTTTACATCGAGAAACCGATGGGGCTTTCGCTCCATCAGGCCCGCGCTCTTGCCTGGCTGGCGGAAAAACATCACTGCATCACGCAGGTCAGCTTTCAGCGCCGAACATGCCCCATGGTGGTCCAGCTTCACGACGCCTGCCTGAAGCGCGGCCCGATCACCCATGCGGTCTGCGAGTTTTACAAGTG
>JBBRKX010000616.1:0-4071 GCA_038231675.1 Chthonomonadales bacterium
AGAGTTTGGGATCGAGCCAGGCGAGGAAGGCGATTTGCGATCCGTCGGGAGACCAGCGGAGACGATATTTGCCACCCTCGCGCTTAATCAGTTTGACGGTTGCTCCCGTCTCCAGGTTTCGAACATATAGATCGGAGATGTGATAGTCATTATCCTCTCCGGTATAGTTAGTCAGAAATGCGATTCGGTCGCCCTGCGGTGAAAGGGCGAATGAATTAATCCCATAATCGCCTGTAAACAGCAGTTTCGGCTTGCCCTCCTCGACATCCACGCGCCATATCTGCCGACGCCTTCGGTCATCCTGCTCTACTGTAGGATCGAATTTACGCCGTTCCCGCTCCTTATGCAGGTTTTCCAACGGACGCGGGCGCGGCTGTGCTGTCAGGTACACTAAAGACTCACTGTCCGGCGACCAGGCGTAATCCAGAATCCCCTCTTTTGCATCGGTTAGTTTGCGCGCCTCGCCGCCGTCAACCGGGAGAATCCATATCTGATACGTAGAATCCTCTTCTTCGTCCGAGTCTTCGCTTGCTTCGGAAGGGTCCGGGCGCATGGACAGGAACGCCAGATAGTGACCATCCGGCGACCAGAGTGGGTCGCTTTCGCCCTCCGCCGAAAAGGTCAACTGCCGCGTCAGATCTTCGGGATATGACGTGTTCGATTCCGCCATCTGCCCGGCATCTTGCATCAAGTCGGCAGGTATTTTCGGACGACCTTCTTCTGACGCATCTTCATTCTGATCGGGCGGCAGCCACTCGGTGAGCCAGATGTGACTTGTCCAGCGACTCTCCTCAAAATTGGATTCCTGGACAACGAAAGCGACGCGCTGACCGTCCGGGTGAATCTGCGGGTCGCTCAATCGCTTGACTTCGAGCAGGGCGCGGGCAGTAAGCCGCTGAGTGGGCTGCGGGACGGGCCTGGTGCTCCCGACAGCAGAGATTGGATTGTTCTTTCTCATGCTCATAGTATGCACGATATGAAGCCGATTCTGCAAACCCTTCGTAATGAAGAGCAGTCCGCGGCTCAAGCCGCAGCAACAAAAGCGCAAAGTCGGCCTGCGCCGACTAGATTACGAGTGTCCGAAGGGACACTTTGCGCTCTGGTTGCAGCGACTTCAGTCGCCCGCCACCCTGAGCGCTTTTCGCGCTTGAAGGAATGAATCGAGGTGACATCAATCGAGAAAAGTGTAGTTCAGAAACCAGCGCGCATCTCGCGCAGGACATCGCTCTGGCTCTGGCGCGTAGTGATTACGTTGCTGTGCCTCGTCATGCTTATTGCCGGAGTAATAGCCTTTCAGCATCAGTCTCTTCAAACATTTGTAAGTAAGACCGATCCAAAAACAGGCTATCGTTTCTCATTTCAATTTTCGAAACGCTGGACACTGGACACATCTTCCGCCCTGTCCAAGACCGATAATATTGATGGGTACACAAAATATATCCTCAATTCGCCTGGCCAGTTGGAAGAATGGATCGATCATATTTTTTACCCAAAAACTGGCGCAAACGGGAGTGCAAACGAATTTGTAATCATAATGATACAAAATAATACTCTTCCCTTCATTTATGAACAGAATGGAACTCCTTGTCTCGCGCCCAATAGCAGTGTCACCATACTCTATCAGAATCCTATCGTTATTTCGGGCTGCAAAGCCAGTTTGGTTTCTGTAAAGGAAAACACGGATAAAATGCGCAGCGAGGGTCTCATCATCTTTAGTTTCCGGTAAAATCACGCCGCGATCCTGGCTGGCTCAGGCAGTTTCCAGCGTTTCTGACGTCGATGTCCACTGACTCCCTTCAAAAGATGGGAATGGACGCTTTTCTTTTCTCGGATTTGGCTAAACTCCTCGCCTTGTGGCAAATCCGAGAAAGTCACTTTGCCGAGCGCCCGCTGGAGCCGGCCGATTGTCGGCTGACATTGCAGGTCCCAATAGCCCGTCGGGATCGCTTCTTCTGCGGCTGCAACGAGTGAAAGGAGGCTTCCTGCCAATAACATCAGGCCAGGCAAACGATGGCGGCTCTCCTTTGAATGGACAAACGAAGCGCTTCCGCCCAGCATCTTCTTCCCAGCAAGAGGAACCTGCTCAATCGCCCAACGATCTTTGTACAGGAACCACACGACCCTTGCGTCCACGTCCAGGTTGGTTCCAAGGAGGAGCGGATCCTCGTACTTCGGGTCATGAATGGCGATCACGTGAAACATGGCGCTTCCCGGCTTGGCGTCAGGACACACCAGGTTCTTCCAGATATCAGCGCGGATCGTACGCCCTTTATACTCCCAGGAGGAAGTCTTATCGGGAGCGGACGCAGGGATCGTACGCCCTTGATAAGTTTTGGGAAGCGGACAGACTTTCTCCCCATACTCACATGGACGCCCTCGTTCTTTGGGTACTGGCAAGTAATTGCGTCGCGCCGTGTCGTTTTTGGCTAAGCGCACCACAAATCGGGCACACGCGCATTCAAAGAGCTCCCCAAGAGAGAAGCCGGCATCCACCACCAGGACTTCTTTGTCTTGCAACGCGGCAGAGGCCGTCTTCACCAGATTTTTCTGTAGGGTGGCATCCCTGGGATCCTCCTCCTCGGGCTTGAGGATGCCCCGAAGGAGCACGAGCCTCTGTCCTTTCAAGGAACCGACGGCGCCGTACACCCCAAGGGTGATGGCAGGCAAGGCTTTTCCCGCAGGTGCGTAATAGTGTTTCCCAGCGTTGTCCTTGAGTTGAGGACGATAGAAGCCGGTAAGATCGGCGGCAATCGGTCGATAGCCGTCATAGCGATGAGGCTGCCATTTGCCCTCTTTGAGAACGAATATCTGCAGAGCTGTGACTAAATCTGGTATTTGCCATTGCCCCTCTGAGAGTGCGGCGATGGACCTGCGCGTCTGCTCTCTTGAAAGCCCAAAGCTCGCCAGTGAGGGAGTAAGCGCTCCTCGGTATCTGAGGAAGCTGCCGGTAAGCATGGTCCATAAGAGATAATAGAGACCGAGGTTGGTTCCGATGGAAACCGACTTGAGCATCTGGCGTAAGAGGGTCGAGATACGGTAGACTATGAAGGACATCAGGCAGCCTTTCAGACACTTGTTGTGGTGACAAAAGTCTACCAGCAAAGATGCCTGGTGTCCTACTGATTCAATTGTCTACATATTTTTACCGGAAACTAAAGGTACCAAATGTATGGTGATTTGCAGATGATAGTGAGATCGTCCTGCGAGGGTGGGATTGCAAAACTCATTGCTGGTGACTCTCGCCAATCTCATTCTGAGATAGCAGACGGCTCAGTAGATTTAGCGTTTACTTCTCCTCCCTATCTCAATAACTACGATTATGCGGATCGCACACGCCTCGAAACATACTTTTGGGGTGAGGCAAAAACGTGGGGAGACATAACGCGGAATGTACGTACGAAGTTAATTATGTCGGCTACAACACAAATTAATCGTACTGACTACGACGAGCGGAAACTTCTAAGTGAAGATTTCCGCAATTCATTACCTGGAATAACCGCTGAGTTGGAACCAAAACTTACGGAACTCTCGAAACGGCGTCTGGAGAAGGGGGGGAAAAGAGTTACGATATTATGGTTGCGGGATATTTTAACGATATGCTTCAGGTTGTTAAAGAGACATACCGTGTGCTAAAACCTGGTGCTTCGTTTCTGCTTATTCTTGGTGACTCAGCTCCCTATGGAGTTTACATTCCTATAGACATCTATCTTGGTGAAATAGGAAAGGCGGCAGGGTTTGCAGGATACGATGTAGAGGAACTGCGCACTCGCGGAGGCAAGTGGAAAGATAATCCTCAACGCCATAATGTGGCATTAAAAGAGTGCATCTTAATTTTACGAAAGAGTTAAGCAATCTCAGCAGCAACATTTCTTCGACTGCCCTAGATCAAGGGCTGCAACAAAAATACTATCCAGGAACTGTCTGCCTGTTTGCATTATAAGGACGCCTCAAATGGCGACCCGCTCTGTCCTGGCGATAGCATGGTTGAGTTCAGCCGGGAGGTGGTGAATCGCTTTGCAGGATTTAATGCGAAACAGCCGTCCAGTCTTTGAATACCACAAAGCGCAGCCA
>JBBRKX010000617.1:0-4061 GCA_038231675.1 Chthonomonadales bacterium
AATGTGGCATCAACCTGAAAGTCAAGGACAACAAGGTCATCGGCTTTGAGCCGCGCGAAGATTTCCCCTTCAATCGGGGCAAGCTCTGCCCCAAGGGCATCAAGCGGTATATGCAGAACGAACATCCCGACCGTCTGCTTTATCCGCTAAGGCGCACCGACAAAGGATTTGTGCGCGCGAGTTGGGACGAGGCGCTGGGACATACCGTTGCGGAGATCAAGCGGATCCAGCAACAGTACGGCAAAGACTCCTTCGCCATGCTGTCCGGCGTTTCTCTGACAAATGAAAAATCTTATCTGTCCGGTAAGTTCGCCCGCGTGGCCCTGCAGACGAAAAACCTGGATTATAACGGACGTCTCTGCATGGTATCGGCCGGAGCGGGCAACAAGAAGGCGTTCGGGATAGACCGCGCGGCGAACTATTGGGACGATATTCCTCTGGCCGATGTTATTCTTGTGACCGGGGCGAACGTGGCCGAGTGCGCTCCGATCACCACCGACTATATCTGGCGGGCACGGGACCGGGGCGCAAAGCTTATCATGATCGATCCGCGTGTGACCCCTCTGGCGCGCACCGCCGATTTGCACATTCCTGTTCGACCAGGCGGCGACTCGGCGCTTATGAACGGCATCCTTCATGTCGTCATCGCCCGCGGCTGGATCGATCAGGAGTTCATCGACAACTGCACGACCGGCTTTGAAGACGTCAAGGCAATGGTCAAGAAGTACACGCCGGAGGTGGCGGGCGAACTTGCCGGAGTCGACCCTGCCCTGATCGTGAAGGCGGCGGAGATGTGGGGACCCGCGAAGACAAGTTTCCTGTTGCATGCGCGAGGTATCGAACACCATACAAAGGGTGTTGAAAACGTCCTTTCGTGCATCAATCTTGTGCTGGCGACCGGGCGGCTCGGCCGGCCGGGATGCGGTTACGGAACGATCACCGGGCAGGGCAACGGTCAGGGCGGGCGGGAGCACGGGCATAAATGCGATCAGCTTCCCGGCAATCGCGATATCGAAAACCCGGAGCATCGCCGCTATATCGCGGAAGTCTGGAAGATCGCCGAGTCGGAAATGCCGCATAAAGGCGCCACCGCACAGGAGATCATCCAGATGATGCACGCCGGAGAGATCAAGGGATTGCTCTCGCTTTGCTTCAACCCGGTGGTTTCATTGCCGGACGCCACCTTCACCAAAGAGGCGTTCAATCGGCTGGAGCACTACTCCATTATCGACTTCTTTCTATGTGAAACGGCCCGTCACGCCGATATCATCCTACCGGGTTCCCTGCATGAAGAGGACGAAGGCACCTCGACAAGTGCAGAAGGGCGCGTCATTCGCATTCGCAAGGCCGTGGATCCGCCGGGAGAGGCGCGGGTGGACTGGCATATTCTGCTCGACATCGCGAACCGTCTGGGACGCGGGCAGTATTTCCCCTACAAAACTGCGGAGGACATTTTCAACGAATTGCGTGTCGCTTCCAGAGGAGGCACGGCGGATTACTACGGGATTACCTACGACAAGATCGAGCGCACGCAGGGCGTCTTTTGGCCTTGCCCCGAGTTGGATCACCCCGGCACCCCACGCCTTTTTGAAGACCGTAAATTCTTCACTCCTGACCAAAAAGCGCACTTCAATCCCGTTGAATTCCGCCCGCCCGCCGAAGTGCCCGACGAAGATTTCCCCGTCGTCCTCACGACAGGCCGGGTGGTCAGTCAGTATCTCAGCGGAACGCAAACCCGGCGCATCGGCAGCCTGGTGGATCAGTACCCGGAACCCCTTGTCGAGGTCCATCCGAAGCTGGCGGAGCGTGTGGGGCTTGTTCCCGGCGATTGGGTGACGGTGGAAACTCGCAGAGGACAGGTAACGCTGAAAGCGAGTATCGTGTCGACAATTCGGGAGGATACGGTGTTCATTCCCTACCACTGGGCCGACGACAAATCCGCCAACCTCCTCACCAACCCGGCGCTCGATCCTATTTCTAAAATTCCGGAATACAAGGCCTGTGCGTGTCGTCTTTCCAAAGCCGAAGCGCCCCGGCAAAACTAAACCTGTTGGAGTTGGGAGCGTCGTTGGCTTGACCGTCGTCATGCGTGTCGGCTATACTGACAGACACCGTAACTTGAATTGTGACCGACCGAATGGTGGACTTTTTAGCAGTCCATCAACGGGACGGAAGTGAAGGGACAGGCATTTTGACCGCGAACGCGCACTACAAGGAAATGGGCCTCAACGAGGGCGAGTACCAGAAAATCCTCGATACATTGAAACGTGAACCGACGATCACCGAACTCGGTATGTATGCCGTACTTGGATCATACAGGCCCTTGAAACGGCGTTCGTCAGGCCGATCAGTAGCCGTTTCAAGGTAACATGGATTGCTGACTTTGACCTTAAAAGCGGATAGTAAACATTTGAATTCATACTGTAGTATTGGAAAGATGGAGGACTGCAGTCTCATAACTGCAGCGTACTGTATCGATTGGGGCCTTTCCGACTCACAGAAGAGTAGACCGCCAGGATTAGAGGGTAGGAATTCGTAGGTCGGATTATTGACCCCTTCATGCTGGGAGCGGTACTTAGAAGTTGTTGAAATTAGGATTTAGATCAAATTATTTGTTGGATTGTTTATAAGAAAGAGGTTTTAGCTAATGCATTCGTTAGATCTTCTAAAGGGCGAACGGCATAACATTCTACGCGGAAACTTCTTAGTTCGTACAAACACTGGTCTCTATCGTGCATCAATATTGATAGGTGTATGCAAATGCCAACTGTAGTTGATCTTTTTTGTGGAGCAGGCGGTCTGACGCATGGCTTTATTCTTGAGGGTGGGTTTAATGTCGTAGCCGGGATTGATTTTGATAGTGTTTGCGAATACGCCTATACGACTAATAACCCGGGTGCGAAATTCTTGCACCGCGACGTATCAAAATTCACATCGTGTGAATTATTATCACTATACCCTCCTGACCATATCAAGATTCTCGTCGGGTGTGCTCCATGCCAACCGTTCTCTCGCTACTCTAACCCCAATCGAGAGGCATCGCGCCGCGATGGAAAATGGCAACTGTTAGACAGGTTTGGCGATTATATCCGGGATGTTGAACCTGACATAGTGTCCATGGAGAATGTACCCGACCTAATAAAGAGTGCAGTCTTTTCAAATTTCGTGTCGCTGTTACAAGAGAAGAACTACTTTATTTGGTATGGTAACGTTGAGTGTGCTGATTATGGCGTTCCACAAACGAGAACTCGGCTCGTTTTGCTTGGATCAAGACTTGGCGACATCGAGATGATACCGCCAACACATACCCCTGACATGTACCCGACGGTTGATGATACTATTGGACATCTACCGCCGATACTGGCTGGTCAGGCCGATATAATTGACCCCCTTCATCGTGCGAGCTTTCTAACCGAAATTAACTTGCAACGCATTCAGGCATCTACTCCTGGCGGAACGTGGCGGGACTGGCCAGAAAATCTAAGGCTACCATGCCATCGTAGGAACAGTGGTAGGAGTTTCGGAAGCGTCTATGGACGTATGAGGCCCGATGCCTTAGCACCGACTATGACAACCGAATGCAATGGTGTCGGGAACGGTCGCTTTGGACACCCTAGGCAGGATCGAGCGATATCTATGCGAGAAGCGGCATTATTTCAAACTTTTCCTGAAGACTATAAATTTATTGATCCTAAAGTTGGATTTAAGTTTTCCTATCTGGCACGGCAGATAGGAAATGCCGTGCCTGTCCGTTTGGGACAAGTAATCGCCAGATCAATCATGTTACATTTAGACATCCACATGATTTAAGAAATGCTCAAAACAACTGATTGCGGTTTTATGATAAGATTGACGACCTGACAGGTGATTAGTATGCCAGACCATTTGACACCAGAGCAACGATTTCGGGCGATGTCACGTGTTCCACATAAAAACACTAGCATTGAAGTAAAATTGCGTTCTGCACTCCATTTGAGGGGACTTCGTTATCGTAAGCATATCAAAAGCCTGCCCGGTACGCCTGATCTAGTCTTTACGAGGGCTAAGATTGCTGTCTTCAT
>JBBRKX010000618.1:0-4053 GCA_038231675.1 Chthonomonadales bacterium
GCATCTGAATAGGACCGAAGCATCGCTGCAATGCATCCGTGAGATGATGTCCGCGCCACGCATACTCGGACTGATGTTGGTGTCCGCCCGACCTAGCGAACCGTTGAGCCCGGGCATCGCCGATGAGATTTTGAATGTTGCGCGTCGCTACCATAAACCAGTCTTCCTGCAAACTCCGAACGCCGCTTGCGTTCAAGTAGCTTTGCAACTGGCGAAAACATACGTCACCCATAAGTTTGTGTTCCTGGGCATGGGGGGCATCGACTGGCGCGCGGGCATCGCCGCCGCAAGCCAGTCCGCAAATATCTATCTGGAAGTGTCCGGTCCTCTGGATCGCGCGAAAATTCCGGCGGCCATAGATAGTCTTGGGCCAAACCGCCTTTTATTCGGCAGTGGCATGCCGCACCTGGACCCCGCAGCGGCTTTAGGACTGATCGACGATTCCGATGTCTCCCTTGCAAGCCGTAAGCGCCTGCTACAGGAAAACGCCATTCGTCTCTTCAATACGACCGAGATCGAAACGGACGGGGAAGGTTGAGCGTGGCTGGTATGGTCTTCCAGACAAGTTTTGACACGCTATTTTGATGGCGAGAAGGCAACTACGGTTTGTACCTGAGATCGTTCTAGCCATCGGCCGCGCTTCGGCGGATAAGCAAAGCAGAATGAACAGGAGATTGTTATGAACAGGAGAGATTTCTTGGCCAGTACGGCCGCATTGACTGCGACAGTCGGTCTGGCGGGATCGTCCGCTGGGGCAGCGCCCGAGAGCAAGCGCGAATACTACGAACTGCGGCTCCTCAAATTTGCGACGCAGTCGGCACAGGAGCGGTATGCGACGTTCCTTAAGGACGCCCTCTTTCCCACCCTGAGGCGGTTGGGCCTGGGAACCGCCGGAGGGTTCACCGTAGCAGACAAACCGGAAGATCTCAGTATCTACCTTCTGTTTGCGTATCCGAGCCTCGCAGCGTACACGGCAGCCGAACACCGCTTAATGGAGAACGCAGAGTTCCTCAAAGCGGGCGCCTCGGTGCTTGATCTGCCTGCTACCGACCCGCCCTATGCCCACGCCGAAAGCTCTTTGATGCTGGCGTTCGAGGGCTGGCCCCAGCTTAAGCTCCCAAAAGAAACGGCCACCGACCAGACGCGGATCTTCGAACTGCGTACCTACGAGAGCCACAGCCGCAAAGCGAACCTGAAGAAGATTGAAATGTTCAACAGTGGGGAGTCGGCGCTCTTTGCAAAGCACGACTGTCAGCCGGTCTTCTTCGGCGAGACGCTATTCGGCCCACAGGTACCCAACCTGACCTACATGCTGACCTTTCCCAGCCGCGAAGCAAGAGACAAGTATTGGGGCGCCTTCTGGAACGACCCTGAAAGGGCCCGTCTCTTTGCGATTCCGGAGTACGCAGATCCGCTTATTATCTCCAAAATCCGTCAGACGTTTCTGAAGCCCATACCAGGTTCGCTGATCTGACGCCGCCTACATGTTCTTGGCAATGATTGTATGAACCTCTTACTGGGTTCTTTTCGACCCTCAATGACGAGAGAGTGAGAGAGGTATGGCTATCCCAACGATGTGCTCGTAGTCTGGACTAACGCGTTGGGGCATCGCTCATCGTGGCGTTCTGAGCGACCGTAGTTTGTCCTTTTGCGGCAGAACTATCCGCATTGAAAAGATAGCTGGAGGATTCAGGATCGAGTGCGCCGCCGGGCGCTTGAGCAACCATCCGCGCAAAATTGTCGAGGTCGTGCTGAAGCGTGATCTCGAATTTCTTTCCGATTCCAAGGGTCTCTCCGATATCGCCCAGTACCCCCGCCGGAGGATCATAGTTGATAGTGACATCGATGCGCGTTTGATTTTCTTCGATCGAAGTGAACTTTACGACGCCGCTATTCTCCAGACCATCCGTGGATCGCCAGCCAATCTGTTTATTCTCGATCCAATTCTCGTTGATCGCGTCCCATTCGTGTTTGCCGACGACCTCCGCTACCCAATGGCTGCGCGTTTCATCGTAGTAGGTCACTTCCTTGATATAGGACATAAACTTCGGAAAATCATTAAAATGGGTGAACAGCGCATAGACCTGGTGGACTGGCGCGTTAACCGTGGTCGAAGCAGCATGCTGTGCCATAAGTATTCGCTCCTATTGAAGTACACCCGTGTGGCCTTACTAAGCTGGAGAAAAGCCAGGGGGTTCAGTTTCCGTTAGCGTACGGCGTCCACGCCTTCGTGGTGACAAATAATACGCTTGGAACGCGGAAACGTTTGCGGTTGGTTGGATCGAAGGCGCAAGCGAAGGAGGAAAATAGGTGACGTTGCCGGAATCATTGCGAAAGAGAAGCGTTGACATTTTCTCGAGCAACCCGTCGCGAGGTTAGCGAGAGAACATGGCACGGTTTATGCAAGTTCAAAATATAGCACGGAGTGCGTGGAACGCAATGTAGCGCCGACTCCCTAAGAGGGGTTTGCTTTGCTCCAGGCGCGGAGACGTTCCAGCTCAAAGGCCAGAACCGACGCAGGTATCTCGGATACGTTTGCGATGCGATCGATTGCCCTGGCTAAGCTGCGCTCCGTTGCATCGTCCGGCTCCGCCGGGTACAGTGTCTCCATCGCTTCCAATACAGCATACAGCGCCTCGTTCGCATAGCGCGCCTTGCCCTGTGGCAACGCGCGCATGGGCGATTGCGCAAAAAGGCGAGCGATATGATCGTAGAGCGTCTCCCAGGAGTTGGCGCCGCTGGTCTCGACGGCGCTCTGACGTGGCGCGGCCTGCCGCATCGCGGCAACCCTGGCATCGGCGCTTTTGGTGCTTTGCCAGTCCTCCAGGGTCGTTCCCTCGATCAATCGCAATTCCAGAGGCTCAGCGAAGACCTCACGGATGACCTGTCGTACGGTAGGGAAAATCATAGACTGCTGAATATGCGTGGCGCGGTGAAAGTCACCGGCCTCCATGCCGACAATAAGAACGTCATTCTCGATCGTGATTACGTGGGTATGTTCCAACGCTTCCCACAGCGAGCGATTATTGACACGGTCTATGAGGCGTTCGACACAGGTCGCCCACATTTCGGGCAAGGCGGCATCATTCATATAGTTGCGGCTCCTGATAATGGGATAGAACATCGGCACGGATCGGGAGAGTATAATAGTAGGGAGCGTGCGGTTCGTAACCCACCCTGCTCCGCCCATGATTATACGCTGGGATCTCTTATCCGTCAAGCGTGATGGACCTGCGGCATTTATGTGCGCCGCACCTGCGAGGTTACAGAGCGATGCGCATCGTGGAAGCGTAAATTTTCTCAGCCTTGCGGCATGCAAGAAGGAGTGTATCTATGAATTTGACCCATTTGACCGACATCCAGCCCCTGCGGCGATGGTCGGCCGCGCTTATGGCTGCGATATTGATCGGATGGGCGGGTTCGCTGCCCGCACAAGCCCAGGTGAACGATCCCAATAAGCCCGCGCCTCCTGCTGTCCCAGGACAGCCGAACCAGACTCCTCTGGTCCTCGGCACCGAGGCGATCGATCCAAATCAGCCGATCAAGTCCGGGTTCATCGTGAATGTCAGCGTGGTGGGTGAGCCGGAGCCCAGCGGCAACTATCAGGTGGATCCCTCAGGCAACATTGCGCTCCGCTACAACGGCATCACCACTCCCGTCTCGTTAAAGAACCTTACGCCCATCCAGGCGACCGCGGCTATCGCAAAGTTTCTGAAAACATTCATCAACAATCCGCAGGTGACCACCAGCATCGTAGACGTTCCTCGCCCTCTGATAAGCATTTATGGGGCCGTGAAAAGTCCGGGGACCCTGGCTATTCCGCACGATACCACGCTCGCGGATGTCCTGGCGCGAACAGAATTGCTGGAAAGCGCGGACCTCACCAACATTCATATTCTCCGCACCGTGGAAGGCAAGGATCAGCCCACCGACCTTACGTTTCATTTTGACCGGTTCATCCATCCTGCGGACAACCAGCCGATCGATGTGTCCCAGAACCCCATGCTTCAGAACAAAGATCGTGTGGTGGTTTTCACCCGCTCAGGGGCCGGA
>JBBRKX010000619.1:0-4039 GCA_038231675.1 Chthonomonadales bacterium
AAGACGACGACAGCCAGAAAGATCCAAGGAAGAAGGGACAAAAGCGATGGTCTGTAGCCCGCAGCCGAAGGGCTGGTATTCTGGCCGGTGCGCAGTGGCAGTTCGGCGGATACCGTGCCCGAAACTGCGGCAATCTTTACAGTTGCAGTGTACGCTCCGTCCATGGCAAAATGGGCGGGCGCCGCATACATCCCCGGCTGCCCAGGCTGGGGCAGAGCCGTTTCCATATGCTCGCCCATCGCCATGCCCGGCATCTGTGCGATGGCCCGAACCGACGCGCTGGTCACGGGTTTTCCAGCCGTGTCGGTTATCTTCACCATAAGCTGGACGGGCTGTCCAACGGGAATGGTCGCTGGTTCCGTCCACAATTCCACCTGGTAGGGTCCAGCCTGCGTTTTAAGACCGGCCTCTGCCGCAATACAGGCGATTGTGAACAATCCCATCGCGATGACCGATAGTCGAATTCTTTTGCGTAAGTTCATTTATATCAAATCCTCGCAACAGTCAGGCGGATCGTATCGAAGATCAAAGATGGCGGCGCCGATCCAAATCTTGGCCAGGTCCGAGAGACGCAAGGCGACAGTGATCGCCCAATGCCTCCCGTGCCTGTTGCGGATACACGACGGTAAGGAATTCCGCGTGGATGGCGGAAGCATACTTTTTCAATACATGTGGTGAGAAATCGGCAGGCGCTGCGATGCTGGTGACGATTCCCGCAAGCGGAGTTTCAACGCGCACGACTCAGGAAGCGGCAGGCCTATATTCACATCAAAAGGAGGGTTTTCTCCCATGGATGAAATACACATTCGAGCCGTTAGCTACTTAGGAGTGGGTCAATGACCTTTGGAAACCCGCAGGGTAATCGGAAGCACGCAGCGCTTAAGATGCAAGGTAACGTGGTGGGGCACGAGAAGCAAGGCTGGAGACGGGACAAGCAAGAATACTGCCTTCGGGAGGTCCAGTCGGGAACACAATGGACGGCACGGGAAAACCCGTTGCCATGGCAGGGGCAGGAGGAAGTAGAACAAAATTCGAGGCGAACTCCGCAATGAATAAACTATGCGCCTGTGAAACAGCAGCTGGTCCGGCAGTTGCATGGGGTACAAAAACGCACTGACAGGATCCGGAGATGGAAACGGCGCCACGCCTCTTTCCAGCGCCACAATGCGAGCAGTGTGCTGCGGACTTCACCCTATCGGTCGATGAGGGCGCGCGCATGGGACACGACACACCCTGTCCGCTCATAAGATCACAACGCCCGCCTGTCACGCAACGCCATACTCCCTGCGCCGCAAGCGACGAAGAAGTGGTGATAACCAGGACAACCATTATGGCTAACAAACGTTTCATGGGCATTGTGGAATTCAGAAACCTACACAGAAAATCACATTTAACGCCTTATACGGTCATAGAACATCGTTTAGTTCCTCGGTGGAAGGACTACCATTTGACGAAAATTGAGAGATAGTTTTCTCAATTAAAGCTCGGATTGGAACCAATATGCGTATGCTCAGGTTTAAAAGTGGTGTCCATCCTTACTATATAGACACTACAGTGTATCATCGGGCCATGAAAGTATCACGCACGAGTGTACTCCTTTCGGCACGAACAATACTGTGCCCGGTTGACAAAACCAAGCCAATATGCCAGAATAAACCAGTTTTGAACCAGATATCGAGGTTCTATGGGAAGTAAGAGTTCGGATGCCAGGTTACGGTTGCGTGCTTTCCTCCGCGATGGTGGCCTGCGTGTTGGGGACAAAATCCCGGGCGAGCGTACTTTGGCCGATCGGATCGGGCTGGGACGCACTGCTTTGAGACCACTTCTGGAAGGTCTTGAAAGCGAAGGTATCCTCGAGCGACGCCCTCAGTCCGGCACTTTCCTTGCCAGAATCCCCGTGCCGGGTGTTTGTGGAACGAAAATTGCCGTCATCGGGCCATTTCGGGGAACGGGTGGGCCCGATGCGGCTACGGACGCCCAATGGCTTTATAGGGTCGTTTCCGCCTTCGAACGCACGGTCGTGCCTGCGGGAGCGAGCGTACTTCTACTCGATCAATCCTCCCGATTACACGATGCCTGCTCCATCAAAGACCTTGTTCAAGAAGCCGCGGCAGTTGGGGTCCAGGCGGCAGTGCTCCTGCACCCCTACGGAACCAAATCTAAGATCGCGCATGCCCTCGCCCTTCTGCATGATAGGGGCATTCATCCTGTCATCGTCTCATCCCGTACTTATTCCGGTCTGGCAAGCCAGGTCTACTTCGATTCGGGTTGGGGCGCGTATCTTTCCACGCGATTTTTGCTTCAACAGGGGCATCGGCGCATCGGATTTGCCGGCGCGCCCAGCGGACACGAATGGGTACAGGATCGGCTCGCAGGCTACCGCAGCGCTCTAGAGGCGGCCGAGATCGCGGAGGAAGCGGGCTGGGTATGTTTACCGGAAGAAGGGGAGCGGCTTGCCGCGCCGGCGGACGGATCTGATGCGTTACACCATTGGCTAGACCTTCCCCCCGCCTTACGACCAACCGCCGTGGTGGGAGCAAACGACACGGTTGCACTGGGAGTTCTGGATGCGGCGCGACTGGCAGGGCTTTCCATCCCCACGTCCCTGTCAGTGATCGGGTTCGACAATGACTCCGATGCGCTGCTCGCCGGGTTGACCACCATGGAACGTCCCACGGAAACGTTGGGTGAGGCCGTAGCGCGGGTCACTCTGGAACGGCTTACTATGGAACCGGAAATCGCGACGGTGTCGCTGCGACTCCGGCCTGTCTTGATACAACGTCGATCGGTCGGACCGCCGCCCGACGAATCCTGATTTCATGATCAGACCTATTTCAGCGGAATGCTTCTAGGACGAAAGGATACACTATGAAGGTGCTTGTAACAGGAGCAGCTGGAAATGCCGGGCAAGCCGTATGTCGCGCTCTTGCGGCGACGGGCGCTACAGTTCGGATGGCGGATGTTATAGCGCCTCCGGAACAAAATGCATCGTTAGGGGAGTTCCTACGTTGCGATACGCGCACGCCAGAAGATGCGCGTCGAGCGGTGGCGGGAATGGATGCGGTGGTGCATCTGGCCGCCTGGCATTGCGCCCACAACCCACCTGTTAGCGACGCCACGATCTTTGCGGTGAACGTGGATGGTACGTTTCACGTTTTCGAGGCCTGTCGGGAACAGGGGATCAAGGCGGTTGTGTACGCCTCTTCGATGGCATTTGGCTGGGGAGGGGTATATAGCGTCTCCAAGGTCATTGGAGAAGATTTGTGCCGGATGTATCATGAGTCCACGGGAGCATCCGTCGCGATGCTGCGCTACCATGATTTCGTGCCCAAACCCTATCTAGCTTATGGGGCAAAACTGTTGCGCAATGCCGTGGATCGTCGCGATGTGGCGGATGCAACCGTTGCCGCGCTACAGGCTGCCGTGGACAGGAGGATAGGACTGTTCCAGACGATAGTTCATTCGAACCACGGGATGCCGGTCGATGTCCAGACCGACTTCCAAAAGCTTGGACCTTCCTGGTGTGAATCACAGCTGCCGGGAGCACGGGACCTGCTTGCCAGATACGACATTTCTTTGCCGGAGCGGGTGGAGCAACACGACCTTTCTGAAGCAAAGACGCGCATGGGGTGGGAGCCGAAAGTGGGTTTCATGGAGTTTCTACGCGATCTTCAGTCCCGTGACGCACGTGGCGAAAATGTGCGAGCGCTCTGGTCGCCGTCCGACCTCTCGGTTGCGTCTTGATGGACCGATTGGTCCCAATTTTCAGGGCGACACTCACGCTTGCTCAGAGCGCGTCAAGAAGAATTTAGCACACATACACACCGAGGGAGGATTCTAATGGCACTTACGAAACGAACGTTGGGCCGCACTGGCCTGGAAGTCACACAGCTTGGTTACGGAGCCATGGAGGTTCGAGGCTCACGCATCTGGGGCGGGCGGCCCGTCACCGAGGAACAGGCCAATACCATTTTGAACGCGGTCCTGGACGCGGGCATCAACTTCATCGACACCGCAAACGACTATGGTCGCAGTGAAG
>JBBRKX010000620.1:0-4033 GCA_038231675.1 Chthonomonadales bacterium
GATACCCCTTCTTCGGGCTTGACGATTACCATCCAGAAGGCCGGGCCATCCGATAGGGAGGTAATCTGTTCCCCCCGGCCGCGGGCAACCGCAGTGCCACCGGCTAGGAAAAACGGTACGTCCGATCCCAGGCTCCCAGCCAATTCCCGCAGAGTGGGCATATCCAGACCAAGATCCAACAAGCGATTCACGCCCACCAGTGCGGCGGCCGCATTGCTGCTCCCACCCCCCAGGCCCGCTTGCGCCGGGATCTGCTTAATAAGATCGATGTGTATTCCGCCTTCGCCGAGGATCGATCTCTTCCTCCCCGCTTCGATGGCGGCCTTCGCCCCACGGAGTGCAAGGTTTGTCTCATCGACAGGCACTCCGCCCACGGAAGTTACGGGACAGGACAGCTTCACCCCCGGTTCCGGAGTCCGGGTGAATTGCAGCGTGTCCGCAAGGCTGACCGTCTGCATGACGGATGCGATGCCATGATAACCGTCTGCGCGCTTATTGAATACATCCAACGTCAAATTGACCTTGGCGTAAGAGGCAAGGGTAAGAGTGTCTGAGGGCATAATGGACAGGCTCATCGACATGTATGGGAAAGTCGTGTTGGAAATGAACTACACAGACTCAAGGCATTACCGCCCGTAGCGCGTCACGAACCGTGTCGCTTGGCCCAAGCGAGAAGATACGCATCGGAAATTGAACGGCCTGCCCAGGAACAATAATTTCGCCTCGTTCCTCGACTTCCGCCCGCGCCCCCATCACCGGGCGGTAATCGACGTCGCCAGTCGGCAGTCCATGCGATTGCCAGCCGGGCAGGGAAAATCCGGAAGGCCATGCGATCCCATAGGTTAGCGAGCGCAGATGCTGGGCTGCAATACGTTCGGAATCAGAGAAAAATTCATTTGCGCCCGTCAATAGAAGACCGCGGTCGTCCGGAAGGGAGCCAGTCGCTTTTGGATCCGTCTCACCTAACAAGCGGGGATACTGAACGCCATACAGGCGTAATGCTCGCCGGGGCGCCAATCGGAGATGGGCATTCAGCACTCCGGTCGCACGCCGTGCCTCGATAACGAATTCCGCTTTCCAGCGATCTCCCACCGTCCCGCTCAGCGTTAGTTCCGCGGAATCCTTACTGTTGGAAACGGAGGCGGACTGCCACCGAAATGTCTCCCACCAGGGCGTCTGCCCTTCTTCTCCCGAGCGCACGAGCGCAAGGGGGGTGGCGGCCGCGACCTCGCGCCACGCGTTGCCCTCTCGCCCGGCAAGGAAGAGAACCGGCTGCCCGCCTTCCGCCGCTTTCACGCGCGCGATCACTCGATCGTTCCCAACTCTGGCGGAAAGCCCCTCGGCGGAGGCCCAGGGCGTTGTGCTCTGGCTCTTACTTTCCTCCCAATCGCGTGGTCCGATCCGAAATCGTGGAATCACGGCGACGGTCACGGAGGGAGTGAAAACAGGATTCGCGCCTGCCGCGATGCTCTCGACCACCACGCCCGCCACCAGCGGCCCCGACGCGGCGCTGGGATCAAGACGCCATCGAAACGCCGCGCTCTGGCCTGGTTTGAGCGCCGGAATGGGCGGTCGGGTCTCACCGGTAGTGTAATCCAGCCCCGCCAGGGTATAGCAGTTCAGTCGGAGAGTCTTTTCCAACAAGGGCACGGCGCCCACGTTATGGACCACACACAGAATTCCCACTCCGGCCCTGCCCACGGTATATCCGTGCTCGGCTCCGAAGTAATCGATGTGAAGAGAAGGAGAACCCTGAGCGCCGAGTGTCGGCACCAATGCATCCCGTCCGCCCGGCAGTGTGGCCGCACTCGAGCGGGATGTGCCCGCCCGCACACAGGTCCACCCCAGCAGAACAAGGATAAAGGAACCAGTGGCGACGGAGCGGAGGGTCTTAAATTGCAATAACCTGGAGATTAAAATGGTATGCGCCTTCCCTGCCTTCGAGATCAGCCTCTCCTTAATGGAGAAGGGCACTTGCCCGTACCATTATACCGTCCCATGTCGCGAATTTAGCCCGGCTTTTCTCATATCGAGCCCGGACGGGCGGTGGCAGCATGCCTGTTTTTAGGAAAAAAACCACGATTTTACTTCTCGATCGTGACCCACTGGCCTGCGGCGGCGTTTGGAAACCGCAGCAACAGAGTCTTTGTAGCGGCGTTCCAATCCCCGGTCTGGATGGCCAGCGGTTGATCGTCGAGGAGCACTCGCGCGGGCGCGGCGGCGAGTCGCACGCGCACCACGGCCTCCACTTTGTCCGGGCCTTCCGCATAGAAACGGAATCCGCCATTCGGCAGGCTCCGCGCTCCACGCGTTTTGCATGCGGCGGCCAAAATCGTGGGGCCGCGAGCCGAAATAAGATCCAGGTCCAAAAGAAGATATCGCCCGCCGGGGACAAGGGCCACTTGATTGAGGATCGGCAATTGAGCATCGAACAGGTCGATGAATCGCCCTGTCAACCGGTGCGGCGCGGCCGGAAGCGATTCGTCCAGTCCGGAAGCCACGACATAAGGACCTCGCCTGAGGACGAAGTAGTTCGTCTCGCGGTAAGGAACGTGCGCGGATTGACATGCCCCACGCACAAGGTCACGGAGATGGCTCGCGCCATCGGGTTTGTATGTTAGCCCTGCGGGGCTCGCGACGTCATAGACGAGGCTTCCCTTTCCCACAGGTTGTGTGCCTGCCTGCATATCTTTCGCGACGCCGAGTTGAGCGAACAGGGCTTCGCGCGGATTTGCATATGCGTTTGGGGCGGAGTTCCACCAGGCGTGGACTTTGTTATAAGGATCTTTATCGTCGTCCACGAAGACCAGTACGCCGCCCCCGTTGACCCAGGCAGCGACAGCGGCGCTGGCTTCGGCGTTCATCGGTTTCATGCCTTCATAGGTCATCAGAAGCACTTTGTAGGGCGTGAGCGACCCCGGGAGCGTCGCGTTTTCCAACTGAACAGGCTCGACCGGCATGCCACGTTTTACCAACGGCATCGCAAGACCATAAAACGACCCGAGATGCGGATCGGAAGACGAAGGCCCGAAGCGTTGGAACATCATTGTGTCCGAAACCAGAACGCCTATGTCGCGTGTTCCCGACTCCCAACCCACCTGGGACTGCTGCATATCGTTCAGCGCATTGATGACCGTCATCAGTTCCGTGGCGTAGTTCGGCGGGATGGGCTCCCGAACGATTTCTTCTCCCGGCTTACGCTCGGAACTGTCTTTCGTGGGATACGTGCCGTGGAAGATACGTTCCGGCCATGGCATCACCTCATAGCGGGATACCTGCGGCCATAGCAGAGAGGCGGTAAGCGTGCTCTCCCAGTTGGTGCGATAGTCGTGCCAGGAGTGCGTGGGGTCGTCCTCGATTGGGTCGTTCAGAAACCAGACCGTTCCGCCGCCGGCCCGCACGACATTCATCATGACGCCGTACTCCAGAAAAGCGGTCTCGAACGTGTGCTCGCGTTCGCGGCCTTCATACACATTCGGAGTGCGCGCCGTGCCCGTCCATACCTGCGCGATATACCCGTCCGCTCCCACTTTCACGAGACTGGACTCCGGGCTGACGATCCCCCAACTCGCGTAGTTTATGAGGCTGTGCGTCGGCACGTAACATCTGGCATGAGTCCCATGCTCTTTGTTGTAGGATTTAACGAAATCGAAGATCTGCGTCAGGGCGCGCCGAAACAAATAGTACTTCAGCATCGATGCCTTGTACTGCGCGTCCGGAGAGCTGTCGGGAGCTACCCAATCTGCATGATAGTAGGCTTTCCATTCTCGCTGAAAACCTTTGCTCCATCCGGAGCGCACCCAGAACTCAGGCTCTTCCAGATGGATGCCTTCCGCTCCGGCGTCGAGGGCGCGTTTGATGCCCTGCGATAAAAACTTTCCGTAGTTGATGCCCGGCGACATGTAGTACACGTCCCCGCCATGGGAAACTTTATTGCCGTTCTTTTCCGTCTGCGCCTCGTCCTCATGGTTGACGCCGTCGAAACGGCCGTACAAATAGTCCTGGTAGTTGCCCCAGGAGACGCCTGTCATCA
>JBBRKX010000621.1:0-4027 GCA_038231675.1 Chthonomonadales bacterium
GGACTTACGACATATACGAGAGTTATATCAAGCCAGGCCAGACCGACGAGCACTATCTGATGGTGGGCCGTGTCGCCACGGTGGTCGGCATCATCGCGAGCATTGGAATGGCGTATGTAGCCGGCGCGTTCAACAATATCATGGACTTGCTGCAGCTTGTCTTCGCCTTTGTGAATGCGCCCCTTTTCGCCACCTTCCTCCTCGGAATGTTCTGGAAACGCACCACGGGGCACGGCGCCTTTTTCGGTCTCGTGGGGGGAACGCTTGCAGCAGCCATCCATCATGGGCTGACGCAGCCGACCGGCGCCACTTCCCTGGTAAAGGGAGGCTGGCTGGGAACGGTGATGCATCACTATCCGAGCGAAATGGCGCAAAACTTCTGGACCGCCATCTGGGCCTGGACGGTATGTTTCGGGTTGACCCTCGTGATCTCGTTGCTGACCCGCCCCAATAAAACGGACGACGAACTACGCGGATTGGTCTATTCGCTCACCCCAAAACCGGAAGAGCATGATAAGACCTGGTGGCAGAGCCCGGAAGCCTTCGGTGTCGCCGTGATCGTGATCGCGGTCATCCTCAATGTGATCTTTCGGTAAAAAAGGAGAATGGAGTGGAAGGAGAACTCGATCTGCGCCTTCCGATGGGCCTGCTGTTCACGGTCCTTGGATTAGTGCTCGCGGTATATGGCCTCATCGCCGATTCAGCGATCTACAAACGCTCGCTTGGCGTAAACATCAACTTCGGTTGGGGAGTCGTCATGCTCCTCTTCGGCGTGCTGATGCTCGTCTTGTACTGGATAGGCAGGCCGAAAAAATCTGGGTAGGGTAGTATTGTTGCTATGAACGTACAAACTTATCTCACGACAGCTCTCATCCTCTCTTTGGGCATGTGCGGTCATACGGCGCATGCCCTTACGGCAGCCGACCTGAAGTGCGAATATCAGGTGCAGCCGCTCGCGATCGACACGCTCCATCCTCGTTTAAGTTGGGTTCTTCATTCCAGCACACGTGGTGATGAAGCCACATCGATCCATATCCTGGTGGCGAGCAGTCTGACGAAACTCGGGCGCGGTGAGGGGGACCTATGGAATGCATCTTTCAAATCACCACGGCCTCAGATCGTTTATGAGGGAAAACTTCCGCAGAGCGGCCAGGCATGTTTCTGGAAGGTATGTGTTGCCGATAAACGGGGAGTCGTAGGGCCCTGGAGCCACCCGACACGCTGGGAAATGGGACTCCTTTCCCCTTCCGATTGGAACGCGGAATGGATCAATGATGGCAAACGCAATCCCACCGGCGATGCCGACTTCTATAAGAATGATCCCGCGCCTCTCTTTCGAAAGCAATTTCTGATTAGGAAACATGTGCGCCGCGCACGGCTCGCCATCACCGGCCTGGGCTACTACGAGGCAAGCCTGAACGGAGCGCGCATTGGCGACCAGCACCTTGGGCCCGCCTGGACCCGCTATACGGAGAAGGTTTTCTACACAGTCTATGATGTCACACGGCAACTGCACAGCGGAGCAAATTGTCTTGGCGTTACGCTCGGCAACGGCTGGTACAACCCGCTTCCTTTGCGGATGTGGGGAACGTACAACCTTCGCCTTCAGCTTCCCGTCGGCAGACCACGTTTTATCGCGCACTTAGAGTTGGAATTCGACGACGGCGGCCATCAGACGGTGGTGAGCGACACAAGCTGGAAAGTAACCGACGGGCCTCTGCAATTCAATAGCATCTATCTGGGCGAAGTATACGACGCGCGACGCGAACTGACCGGATGGGACCGCCCAAACTACGACGATGCCGGATGGCGACGCCCGGCGCGGGCGACGGAACCGATCGGGACGCTGCAATGCCAGTTTCAGCCTCCCATTCGGATCACCCACGTCCTACAGACCCGCGCAATTATCGAGCCGCGCCCTGGAACATACGTGTTTGATATGGGGCGGAATTTTGCCGGCTGGGTTCGATTGAAGCTGTCTGTTCCCGCGAGCACAAAGATTGTCCTGCGCTATGGCGAGTTGCTCAATAAAGACGGCACGCTCAACCCCATGACCTCCGTGGCCGGCCAGATCAAAGGAGCGCACAAACTGCCGGACGGTCGCATGGAGAGCGTCGGCGGACCGGGCGCTCCGAATATCGCCTGGCAGAGCGACACCTATATCGCGTCCGGGAAAGGCTCGGAAACCTATACCCCGCGCTTCACCTTTCACGGCTTCCGCTATGTGGAAGTCACGGGCTATCCAGGCCATCCAACATCGGAGATGCTGACGGGGCTGCAATTGAACTCGGATGTAGAGCGCGTGGGTTCGTTCACGTGTTCTAACCCTCTCTTGAACCGGATCCAGGAGATGTGCGACAACACGTTTCTAAGCAATATCTTCAGCGTTCAATCGGACTGCCCGCATCGAGAACGGTTCGGATATGGCGGAGACGTCGCGGCGACCAGCGAAGCATTCATGATGAACTATGACATGGAGGGGTTTTATGCCAAAGCCGTGGAAGACTGGAAGGAGAACGCTCTTCCTGACGGCATGTTCACGGACACGGCTCCCTTTGTAGGGATTCAATACTGCGGCGTGGCGTGGGCGATGGCGCATCCGCTGCTGCAACGCCAGCTCTACCAGTACTACGGTGACCGTCGCCTGATCGAGGAGCAATACACTGCCGCCAGTCGGTGGCTTGATCTCGTCAGCGCGCAATACCCATCCCACCTGATTCAGGATGGCCTGAGCGACCACGAGAGTCTCGCGCCCACGTCCGCTCCCATTCTGGTGACTCCGCTTTACGCCGAATGCGCCGATATCCTTGCCCAACTGGCGCACATCTGCGCGATCGATTCGCAAGACGATCCTGGAAGCCGTTCACGGTTTGCCTCCGAAAGCGTGCAGTACGATGCCCTGGCCACGCACATCCGAGACGTCTATCGCACGACCTATGGTGACCCCGTCACGGGAAAGGTCGGCGATGGGACTCAGGCCAGTCAGTCGTTTGCTCTCGCGCTGAAGATGGTCCCGGAGCAGGCCCGTCCCCTCGTGCTTGCGCGCCTGATCGAGCAGATCCACGGTCCGGACAAAGACCACCTTTCCACAGGGATTTTTGGAACGAAGTTTCTTCTCGACAGCCTTTCCCGTGCGGGGCGCGGTGATCTTGCTTATACCATTGTCACGCAAAAGAGTTATCCGGGCTGGGGCAACATGATCGAGAATGGCGCAACGACACTATGGGAGCACTGGCAGGGCAGCGACAACACCTATTCTCAAAACCATCCCATGTTCGGATCGGTCAGCCAGTGGCTTTATCAATGGGTCGGCGGAATACGCCCTGCCGCGGACGCTGTTGGATTCGACAAAATCGAGATCGATCCCCTAATCATGCCCCAACTCTCCGCAGCCAATTGCCGCTATCGTTCAGTATTGGGTGAAGTGAGTTGCAGTTGGCGTCGCATAGGGCGTAGACTGCTGGTGGATGTGGAAATCCCGATAGGCGCAACAGCCCGTTTGCGCCTACCCGCGTCCCTTAACACACCGATACTGGAAAGCGGAGCAACGGTAGTGGAAAGAAACGGAGTCGAGCATGTGCGGCGGCAGGGTGAGTTCGCGGAAATCCAGATCGAGTCGGGAAAGTATCGTTTTGAGTTTCCAGGTACAGATCCCGATACCAGCAGAAACGTGCGCATACCGCATTGACGCTCAATTCCAAAATGATCCGCTGATAGAGGGTTGTTAACACTACATTTCGTGCCCGCGCAGGCGGTCACATGGCCGCAGGCCACACAGCCGCGCAATTTATTGCGGCGGGAACGAACATATGGTTTGGCACTCCCGATTGCGGCGGACATCGCGCAATTTATTGCGGCGGGAACGAACATATGGTTTGGCACTCCCGATTGCGGCGGACATGGCACAATCTATCTCGACCGACGTGGCACAATCTATCTCGACCGACGTGGCACAATCTATCTCGACCGACGTGGCACAATCTATCTCGACCGACGTGGCACAATCTATCTCGACCGACGTGGCACA
>JBBRKX010000622.1:0-4019 GCA_038231675.1 Chthonomonadales bacterium
GAGGCGGACGATGTCTTCGTTGCGATAGCGGCGCGCATCGTAGGCGAACTCGAGGGCCAGGCCGTCGCGCGACGGGATGCAGCTTAACCGCACCTTGAAAGGCTCGATGGCGCAGGCGGACACTCTCTCAAATGCAAATGTCGTTCCTGTGGAATTATCCAGGACAGGCTCAATCGAAAAGGAAAATCCGATTCCCCGCTCGACGTCCGTTCCGATGGATTCCTGGGATGGCGCTCCCCAGAAGTACTCCTGCACGTCGGTGGCTGCGCGGATGAGTTCCTGCATATGTTCGATGGTCTGGCGAACGTTCGCCTCCGGCTCCATGGCGGCGCGTATGGGAACATGCGCCGCAAACAGCCCCACCGAATCGTGCAGTTCGTCATATTTTCGCCCGCTTACCTCATACCAGAGAGTCTGGTCCATTTGCCCGCCATACACGGCGGTCGCAAGATTCCAGCAGGCGGCAAGTAAGAAAGGAAGCAAGGTTTCTTCCCCATTATCGAAGGCGCGGAGAGCGGACCACGTGGCGCTGTCAAGCTTCACGAAATGCGATTCAGTCGTATAAAGCGATCCCTCTGCCGGTTCCGCTTCAAAAGACAGCCTGGACGCCTGTGAGATCTCCTCGCCTGCCTTGCGCCAATACGCGTGGCCGGCCTCTCCATCCTCGTCGTCGCTTTCTAAAACTTCATATTGCCATTCGGAAAACTGAAGGTATTGGATCGGCAATTCTTCGGTTGGTTCTTTTCCGAGGTAGAGAGCGCTCAGATCCCGACCGATGGTGTGCAGAGACCCTATATCCGCGCATACCGAGGGCGCCGTCAACACAAGAAGATGCTCCCCCTCGCTCAGCTTCACGACAAGGGCGTGCATCAGAGTCCCGACCTCGAAATCCAGCACCGAATCGCGCTCCTGAAGCATCAGGTCCTGAACGGCGATCGCCTGCTCGGCAGGGCTGCTTCCCGTAAGGTCGACCAGACGCCAGGAAGGTGGAACGTGGGAAATCCTTTGCGCCGGGACCTTCACGCTTTGCATGCGCGGGAAAAGAGTGCGCAGAATCTCATGGCGTTCCACCACCTGGCCCAATGCTGATTCTAGCGCGTTCACGCGCAGGTTACCCTGGATACGCACACTACACTGAGCGCGTTGAGAAGGCCCGTCCGGCTGCAAAAGCCAGGCTTGCCTTTGCTGCGGAGATAGTCGGAAGGACTCGAAAGTTTCGGGTGGCGTGATTACTGTCAACGATCGTCCTCCAAAGATGAACCAGCAGCGGTTTGCAATCGCGGTTTGACCCGCTGGAACCGGGAATAGTTGGCCGCGTCTCTCCGTTGTTGCTGCGCATTCCGGCGTGCCGCATCGGCGGCCAGCATATCGCTTTTAAGATCGGCTAATCGGATGTCCGGCTTGAGGATGACGCGAGAAATGATCTCTTCAAATTGCTCCGCCATCTGTCGAACCGTGCGTGCATCGAAGAGTTCTGTCCTGTAAAGCCAGTGTCCCTGCAATGTGCCATCGTCGTTCTCCGCAAAGAAAAGCCCAAGTTCGTATTTCGACGCACAGGTTTCCGTGTCCTCGAGGTCGATCGACACGCTTCTGTTTTGTGACACGGGCGGCGGCGTATTCTGCAATACAAAAAGGACCTGGAATAACGGAGTAAGGCCGGGGTCTCTATCCGGTCGCAAGATTTCCACCAGCCTGTTGAAGGGTGCATCCTGGTGTGCGTAACCTTCCAGTGTGACGTGCCGTACGCGCCCTATCAGTTCCTCAAAACTGGGGTTACCGGCGAGATCGGTGCGCAGAACGATGTGATTTACGAAGCACCCGACAAGGCTTTCCAATTCGAGCCGGTTCCGGCCCGCGACATCGGTCCCTACCACAACGTCCTCTTCACCCACCACACAATGCAGTAGCGCCTTAAAGCATGCGAGAAGCACCATGAAAAGGGTCGCGCCTTCGCGCCGGGCTATCGAGCGGAGTGCACTGGTCATGTCCGTATTGAGCATCGCGGAGACGCTTGCGCCCTGCATATTCTGTATTCGCGGCCGCAGCCGATCCATTGGCAGCTTCGCTATTTCCGGTGCGCCATCCAGTTTTATTTGCCAATAAGAGAAATGTTCTCCCATTGATTTTTCCCATTCGCGCTGCCAGATCGCATAGTCCTTGTACTGGACCGCCAGTGCCGGCAAAGCGCTCGGACTGCCGTTCACAGTGGCTTCATAGCGTTCCTCGATCTCGTTCATGATGAGACCGACGGACCAACCATCGCAGGCGATATGATGCAGTACCAGAGCCAGTAAATGGTCAGAGGGACTCAATCGGTACAGAGTAGTGCGAAGAACGGGACCACAGTGGAGATCGAAAGGAAGCTGAATCTCTTGTGCCGCCAATTGCCGTGCTCTTGCTTCGCAATCCGTCGCATCATCTCCATGAATATCGACAACGGTTAACGGCACATCCACGCTTGCGGATATGACCTGGGTCGGCCGACTATCTTCTTCCACATAAATGGTTCGCAATATTTCGTGGCGCGCGACCAGCCCCGCAATAGTCTCCCGCAACGCCGATATAGACAGCTCGCCACGCACACGCAAAACGCATGAAACGTTATATGCCGAATCCAGAGGATCGAGGCGATGCGCAAACCAGAGGCTCTGTTGCGCAAAAGATAGGGGCAAAGGACCACCAATCGAAATGCGTGTCAACGGCGGCGATGGGGCGACATCCGCTTCATACGCCAGTCTGGTCTGCTCCGCCAGGCCTGCCACCGTAGGAGACTCGAAAAGGGATCTCATTGCAATCTCGACCTGGAAGGTGTTGCGGATGCGCGAAATCACCTGCGTCGCAAGCAACGAATGACCGCCCAGATCGAAGAAGTTGTCGAACACGCTCACGGTTTCCAGACGAAGGATCTCGCACCAGATACTGGCAATACCCTCCTCCACCGCCGAACGAGGGGCCACATAATCCTCGCTGCGCTCGCCCGCCTCGGGAGCAGGAAGCGCCTTGCGGTCCACTTTCCCATTCGAGGTCAAAGGCAAGGCTTCGAGCAGCACGAAAGCGGAAGGAACCATGTACTCCGGCAAACTCGAACGCAGATGAGTGCGCAACGAAGCCGACGATACCTCCCGGCCCCCTGTGCTCACCACATACCCAACCAGACGCTTCACGCCAGCCACATCCTCACGCGCCAACACCACCGCATCCATCACATCCGCATGGCTCCGAAGAACGCTCTCGATCTCGCCTAGCTCGATACGAAAACCACGCATCTTCACCTGGTTGTCCGCACGACCCACATACTCCACGTTCCCATCCACAAGCCACCGACACACATCCCCCGTACGGTACAAGCGAGACCCAACCGCCCCGCTGAAAGGGTCCGGAACGAAGCGCTCCGCCGTCAGATCCGAACGATCCAGATACCCCCGCGCAACGCTTACCCCCCCGATGTAGAGCTCGCCAGGTATACCGATGGGGACAGGCTGCATCCGAGCATCCAGCACATACACACGCGTGTTGCTGATCGGACGACCGATCGAAGGAGCAGACCCACCTGCTCCCATCACCGCAGGCCCCGCCGTAGCAACCACCGTACACTCCGTCGGACCGTAATGGTTGAGAAGAGCGAAGCGAGCGCCCTCTCCTCCCACACGATGCAGGCGATCCCCCCCCGTAAGAAGCGCACGCAGCCCAAGGTTGGCACACTCCGCATCGGCGAGCACCATCTCGGCAAGGGGGGTTGGCAGGAAGCTCACGCTTGCCTTCACTTCCGAAAGCCAGCCGATCAAGGCGGGAGCGAGCAGGAGGGTGTCCTGAGGAGCGATCACAAGGGCCGCGCCTACCGAAAGGGGCGGCCATATCTCCCATACCGAAGCGTCGAAGGCCGAGCGAGCGACCTGAGTGCAGCGGTCCGCAGCCGTGAGCGCATACGTAGCGACATGCCAACCAACGAGGTTTAAGAGGTTGGCATGGCTTACCTGCACGCCCTTGGGCTTGCCGGTGGAGCCGGAAGTGTAGATGAC
>JBBRKX010000623.1:0-4015 GCA_038231675.1 Chthonomonadales bacterium
ATCTCCCCAGTCGTTCACGGGGCTCTGCCATACGACGCCGCCCCAATTGTCGTTCGCCGTATAGTCGGCACGCAGGCAGGTTTTGCCGGAGTGCGGATTGTCCGTACATGCCGGGTCCATTTTGAGCGCCTTCACGTTGCCCATGTAACCGGCGGGAATGAAACTCGGGTTGCCGTGCTCGCCTTCGTCATAGACTACCAGAGGGAGCAACGCCTTTTTTGACGGCGTTGGTGGAGTATCCGAATCGCCTTTGACAAAGAGCGGGATGTTGCCGACCGCCGCCCCATTGTGACCGTTTCGAACGTAGGCAAATAGGCGGTATCCGCCGCCATACCCGGGCATCTTCACTTCAGCATCCCTTGAACTCGATTTTATGATCGCATCCGGATAAGTAGGGGGACTGGCCTCCGTGACACCTCCGACTCCATGGGTATCGGGATCGGCCTGCAATACCCAGGTGACCTTGACGGGGTCGCCCTGCGGATCTGCGGCGTCGAGGGTTGCTTTTATGGTAGCCCCTGGATCAACCTGATCCGGACCGGTAAGCTTCAAAGTATGGATGGCCGGACACCGATTGGAAGGCGCTTTACCGGACCAGAGCTCGGTCATGGTATCGACGGCAGCAAGACGACTGCCGTCCGGCAACAACATTCCAAACCAGGTTGCGGTTGCCTCCTGCTTGTTGCCCCATGCAAAAGCGTACGAACCCAGACACAGAGGCTGATTTTCCACTGCCTTCTCATAAGTCTTGCGGTAAGAGACCGCCTTCTCGGTGCTCGTCGGCTCCGGGATGACGCCCCAGGAGTTCTTGGTCGATTCCCACGTCCCCGCCTGGCCGTATTCGGTGATGATGTATGGTTTCGTGCCGCCCGCGGCTTTGTACCGTCCGGGCAACGATGGCCCCCCGGCATAGCTATTGATTCCCACGATATCGATGTCGGGACAGAACTTATTGATGCTCGCGACCTTGTTCCCGCCTACCTCCGCGATGACGGTCATCGTCGGATGGTTAGGATCCAACTTTTTGATCATCGCCGCGATCTTTTCCACAGCGGTCCATACCGCCGGATCATCGCCCTTTGCGTAACCTTCCATTTCGTTGCCGATGCCCCACATGAGGAGTGCGGGCGAATTGTGATACTGTTCGACCGCCTTGCGCGCCGTTTCAAACTGCGCGGCAACCTGTGCCGGATCGTCGTAATGGAAGCCCTGCTCCTTGTGCCCTAACCAGATACCTGCCGTCACGGTGAGGCCCAGCTTTTGCGCCTGTTCGAGCACGGGGCCAAGGTTATCCGTTCCCCAGGTACGGATCGAATTGCCTCCCGCGTCCCGGAGCAGTTCTTTCGACGCATCGCCACCCGCCCCCTTGACGAAAAAAGGCTTTCCATCACGCTCGAGCCGATATCCATTCTCCGCCTTAACGACATGCACCACGGAGGGAGATGCCTGGCCGAATGCTAATGGACCGTGCATAACTAACGGTAAGACTGTGCCTACCCCGGCGAGGAGGTAAGTAAGAGGACGCTTCAGGGTTGGCTTCATTGATATCCTGTGCTTTCTAAAGCTGCCGGACGGGCATATGTTGCCGCATTCTCCGGTAAAGGTTGGTAATGGACGCAATCCGCGTAAGATGCGCGTATAGTTCACGCGGTATCACCTGTGACCAGCGTTACCGGCAGGCAGATTTCAGAACCCTCCGCCTCTTCAGCATCGCCGGACCGAGAACTGATCTGCCTGGTCAGCAAATCCAACGCCGTGGAGGCCACCTTTTCCCACGGGCAGCAAATCGTCACGAGGTGTCGCGAGGGAATCTTGTCGTCTGTGAAACCGTCGAAACCGGTGATGGCAAGCTGCTCCGGCACGCGTACCCCATGCGCCAAACATGCACGCAGAAGATTGTACGCGGCCCGGTCGTTCCAGCAACAGACGGCGGTCGGGAGTGCATTCATAAGCAGAGCTTCCAGCACCGCGTCCGCCTTTTCAAAATCGATGCTCAGCACTCTACGGTCTTGCTCCGCGACCCCACGTTGTTCGAGTTCGCTCTCAAAGGCATCGCGCCTGCGATCCACGGAGGCCAGCGTCATTTCCGGCGCAAGAAACGCGAACCGACGATGCCCTTTCCGCCACAAATGAGTGATCATTTGCCGTATACCGTCCGCGTCATCGCACGTAACGGCCTGCAGTGTACGCAAGCGATCCGCAATGGCCACTACCGGAAGGGAACAGGCGCCCAGCATCTCGACCAGAGGATCGTCCGGACTGGCGTGCAAGATGAGGCCGTCTATGCGACCATCGCGGAGTTTGCCATACAGTTCTTCGGTGGAACGGCCCAACAAAGCGCTGTGCAGGAGAAGGTCGAGGCCCTGTAATTCGCACGCACGCTGCAGTGAGCCAATGATCGTCCCCAGAAAATCGTTCCGCGCGTCGTAGTTGTGATTGGTGTAGAGGCCGACGATATGCGTACGTCCCCTTCGCAGCGATTGCGCCACCGCGTTCGGCTGATATCCCAGGCGGCGGGCGGCGTCAAGCACACGGGTCCGCGTGATCTCGGCGATCCGATGCCGACGGTCGCCATTCAATATCCGGGAGACCGTCGGCTGCGACAAATTGAGTTCCTGCGCGATATCGCGCGCGGTCACGGTCATAAAAGCAACCTCTCCAGCCTCCTGGATAAACAACTTCAAATCCCGGCGCACTTTGCGCATACGTATGCGCATTCATTGTAACACATATTCAGGGTTTGTCAAGCTTGCTGTAAACCGCTGTCCTATCGAAGGACCGGATCCCTCTACGTCCGTAATTCGCGTGATTACGCGGATAAAGCCGGGTTTTGAAGGGGAGGATGTCGCCAATAAAATCCCCAGTCGCGATCATCTATGGATGTATGATTCAGAGGCTCATGAGCTTCTGAAAACGTCCGCGGAAATAGGTCAAACCTTTCCGATGCCTCGCGCATTTGTGTCTCGCCTCTTGCGCTTTCACCTCGTCGATTCCATTGGGGGCCGCTCCTGGGGCGCCGGCAACAACTTCGAAGGCAGCGGGGAGGTCAAAACGGCCCAATTCAAGGCCCGAGTGACTGCAAAAGACGACAGTTCCGTCAGTTATACATTTACGGGACTATATTCCATGCTAAAATCCGACGGAAGCATAGCACATGAAGGCCGTATCGATGGGGAGTTTCAGTTGGGTAAGGACGACGAAAAGCTTGTTCTTTTTAGAGCGTATGCTTCCGGCATGTTCCGCGGCGGAGGGGTAGCGGGGCATACGGCCATGCCGCCCCCGGGCAAATCCCCTCTTGTGTTTGCACTTGTAGAAGCAGACGACTATCTGGGCAGAAATGTGCCTCCGGCCTGGGCGCATGGTGGACACGCCGTTGACTATCATCAGACGATGGCTGAGGATTTGCCAGGTTCGCAATGAAAATCAGGGGAGCGCTATGGAAACTCGCTCCCCACCCTTCTCGATGCGAATGTGAGATAATCCATCCGAGGAATGAAATTGTCGTTACTTGGCATCTTCAATTATGTCTAAGTACGTGTCGATACTGGCTCGGCATTCTGTTTTTTGCCACATCTTTGCGGCGTATATGGTAACGTTATCCTATTGGTTCGGGCGCCGGCATCAAGTTGGGGCCTCATGATATAAAGAGGCGTGGTTTTGCGGAACGCCGCGAGGTGATCGATATGTCTCATGCACATAAGGTGCTCCTTCCAAGACGAAGCTTTATCGGAATCGGTCTCGGCGGAGTCCTCACCGCCATGCTCGGCGTGGACGCCCTCGCGGATACGTCGCCCGGACGGAAGACCGGTCGGGCGAAGCGCGTGCTGGTGGTCTTCGAACAGGGCGGCGTTTCTCAGATGGACACCTGGGACCCAAAACCGGAAGCTCCCGCCGAACATCGCAGTCCCTTTAAGACGATTAACACCAACGTGAGCGGGATGCAGTTCACGGAGTTGTTGCGTAAAACGGCACGCGTCGCGGACAAGCTGACGGTCGTGCGCTGCATGACGCAGCC
>JBBRKX010000624.1:0-4003 GCA_038231675.1 Chthonomonadales bacterium
ACAATCCATCAAGGCCACGTTCGGCGCCTATGGCGTGGTGCTGCATGCGTTTTCGCCCGCAGAGCTCATTTATATCGCGAAAATCAGTAAGCTTTCCCTCGCCGAAATGTTTGCGCGGCTTAAGGCGGCCGGGCTGGACAGCGTCCCTGGCGGCGGGGCGGAAATTCTTACGGACCGCGTGAGAGAATCCATTTCACCGTACAAGGATACGGCGGAGGAGTGGCTCGAATGTATGCGGGAAGCGCACAAAGCGGGACTGCGTACGACCGTCACCATGATGTACGGCTCCGTGGACACCGTGGAAGACAGAATTGAGCATCTGGTGAAAGCGCGTGCGCTCCAGGATGAAACCGGGGGATTTACGGCGTTTATTCCCTGGTCGTTTCAGCCGGATGGAACGGAACTCTCAATCGAGCGCGCATCCGCATTCGATTATCTTCGCACCGTGGCCGTCAGCCGGATGATGCTCGACAACATCCCACACATGCAGGCGAGCTGGGTAACGCAGGGCCCGAAGGTCGCCCAGGTGGCGTTGGGATATGGACTCAACGATTTCGGAAGCACGATGATGGAAGAGAATGTCGTTTCTTCGGCAGGCTGTGCGTTTACGATGCCGCTCGAAGAGATGGAACGGCTTATCCGCGAGGCCGGATACGAGCCGATGCGAAGGACAACCCAGTACACATTGCTGCCCAACGGCGTGCCGGATGGCTCGCCCTTACTTCAGGCATCGGCATAATAGACACACCGGGACGCCAAAATTGAAGCGCCAGAGCCAACGATCACACCGTTGGCCCTGGCTCTTTTGTTCTTGGTAGGCTGCGGAACTCCAGATCCACTATCCGATCTGCCTCGCTACCGTGCTACTGTTGTCAACCCTGCTGAAGGGCCTGACGGCCGCGGATAGCCATCTGTCCGTCCGGGAACAGACGCAGCATCTCCGCGTAAATCGCCTGGGCATGTGCGTGATTCTGAAAGATATTTTGCATCAATTGGCCCAATCGAAACAGGGCGACTTCGGTTTCAGGAGCATTCGGCGCGAGATCATAAATCCGCCGATAGCATTGCGAGGCAAGATCGTTGGAATGAATGGCCTCCAGGCGAGAGGCGACCCGCAAATAAAATACGGGCGGCAGTCCTCCCGCTTCCATGGGTATCCGCAACACAATGTAGGCCAGTCGTTCCGGACTTGCAGCGGTTACCAGGCGTTGACCATAGTAATTCAGCAGGCTGAGACAATAGCTGGTTCGCTCCGAGCCGTATGTTCCCACCGTCTTTTCCAGATACGCCAGCACAAGTTCGTTATCTTCGGTAGGCTGCTGAAGCAGCGTTTCCAACTCAGCCGGGGAGAGCAGGGTGTAGTCTTTGACCTCCGCACGTACTGCCTGGACCTCGGAGACGGCGATCGTGTCGCGCTTTGTACGCATCAGGGCCACGAGCGAAAGCCCCGTGACCAGCCCGCCAATGTGCGCAAGATGGCCTACTCCGTCTCCGCCCTTGAATAGGAACGCGAATAGGACATCCATTCCTACATAAAGCAGAACGACCCATCTTGCCTGCCACTGCGCGGTGCCGACCCGCAAGAAAAATCCCAGGGGAAGAATATAAAAAACGCTGATGGCCGAATACGTAAACATATACAGATAAGCCCCGGCAATACCCATGATCGCCCCGGATGCGCCAAGGCTCGGCGCATCCGGAGACATGCTGCCCCAGAGCAAATCTTCCAGCAAGCCACCGCTTAATCCCGCCAGGAGGTAGACACAGAGAAACTTGAAAGGGCGAAGACGGCCCTCGACGGAGGCCCCAAACACCCACAAAAAAAGCATGTTGCCGCCGATGTGTTCCCAGTTGCCATGGAGGAACATGGCGGTCAGCAGCCTCCAGAGGCTGAGATTATTATGAGTAACGGCGAAATCACGCACCGCGTCCGGGCTTATGGAGAGGAAGTTTTGCGAGGTCAACAGGAAAATCAAGATGTTTGCCACGATCAGCCCGATGGTGACATAGGGGAAATGCTCAGGGGGATTTTTCGCACGATACGGTATCGGAACCATGACGTTCTCCGCAGTGAGGATAGGGTCAGAGCGATGGGGCCATGGGGTGGCCGCATCATGAAGCTATTGTACTGGGGATTGCTTTGACCGTCAAGCGTCAAAAATTGCCGCAATGTTCTATGTCCCCACCGCGATGTGGAGATTTCCTTCGATGGGAACGAAGGTTAGGATGCGGTGCGGAAGTTTGCGAACACGCAAACCGCGTTGGAGTGAGCGGGACATCAAGGAGTACAGGCGATAAATGCACCCTATCCGCATGGGAGCGAAATATGCCCCCACGACCGAATTCACGCGGCCTGTTTCAATAATCCCATGCGGCTTGCTCGTTGAAGCGCCTGCATCCGGTTGGTGACATTCAGCTTTTCGTAGATATTGTCCAGGTGGAAATCAACGGTTCGTTTGCTGACGAAAAGCAAATCCGCGACCGTTTTGCTTGAGTGACCTTCTACGATCAGCGTTAGGATTTCGACTTCGCGACGTGTAAGCTTGACCGTCTCAGGACATTGCGTCAATTCTGTATTTGCCATAAACTTCAATTCCTTTACATCGATCCTTCATGTTGCCGCAATGGAAAGGATAGTGCCTGAAGCCCGCATATTTGGTGTAACCAGCGGCTTCTGAGGAATTGTTCCATCTCTGCCCGCAAAAATAACATGAAAATTGCAAACTATGCGATAGGAGGCAGAGAAGAGGGGCGTTTCACTCGCTTTTGCGTAAAACGATCAGGCCAAGCAACACGAAAATCACATTTTGCGACCAGGCCGCAAATTGGGGCGCGACAAGCGGAGGACTGCCTTCCGCACCCGGCGAGCCCAGGATACGGGCGAGCAAAAGAGTGTTCCAGTAAACGAACACAAGGCATATGGAAAGGAGGGTGCCCATGAATCCGCCGCCACGTGCGAAGCGCAAGGCAAGGGGCGGGCAGCAGAGGGCCATGACGAGACAAGAAAACGGCACGGAAAGCTTGAAGTAATAGTCTAATTGCGTGTAATAGTCCCGAATGCCATGCTCGGAATTGTACCGCAACTCGCTTCGAAGCTGAACAAAGGTTCTGGAGGAGGCTCCCGACATTTTCCACATCGGAAGCTGGAGCAGAAATCCGGTCTGGAATACCTGCGGATCCACGGCGATGTAAAGCCGGAACGTTTCCGGCCAGGACTCCTGACGTTCACGGCCATCGGTACGGTATCGCAAGAGATAGGGGTGTTCCAGAGTCCAGAATCCATCTTGAAAGCGCCCATGCGCCGCGGAAACGATGAAGGGAACTGTTTCGCCGTTGTAGGTTAGTTTGGGGCTGGAGATCAGCTGAACGCCGCGTAGTTCGATGTAATTGTGATGTGGGGTCATGCCCTGAACGAAGATCGCGTAGGATTGGTCGCCGGAAACGATATATTGTCCCGTTTGAGGCTGCAGTCTCTTCAAGTGAGTCGGGATCTCATTGAGCACCGCTTCAAAGCGCTCCACCGACTTCGGCACAATATATTCGCCAAAGACAAAGTCGCCGAGACTGACGACCAGCCCGGTGAGGAAAATAGGCAGAAACAGACGCACAAGGCTGACCCCTGCTGCGCGCATGACCGTGATTTCCGAATCGCGTCCGAGACGGCTGACCGCGAGGGAAGCAGCGACCGCCATCGCGACAGGCATGGTCATATGGACTAGAAACGGCAGAAAATAGAGGATCATGCGCACGACAAAACGCCCAGGCACCTGATTGACGAGCAGTACATCCGCGTTATTGTAGAGTACGCTGCCGGTCAACATCAGGACGATCGCGCCTTGCCCGATTAAAAACGGAACGACCATTTCTCGAAGCAGGTAGCGATCCAATAATTTCATGTGGCGCGTTGGTTCCTGGAAGAGGACGATGGCGGTCCGGATCGGCTCGATCAGCCGTCAATTTCTTACGGGCGCAATATCGTAACAGTATAGCACAGGGCACTCCC
>JBBRKX010000625.1:0-3983 GCA_038231675.1 Chthonomonadales bacterium
CTTGTGGTAGACCGAACCTTTGTGCTCGCGCAAGAGCGCGAGCATCGCCAATCCTGCCGAAACCGCGATCGGATTGCCCGATAGCGTGCCGGCTTGATAGACGGGCCCGACCGGCGCGACGCAGTCCATAATGTCCGCCCTGCCGCCATAGGCTCCGAGCGGCAGTCCGCCGCCCAGAATTTTACCGAGCGTCGTCATATCCGGCGTCACGTCGAATCGCTCCTGCGCGCCTCCATAGGCCAGGCGAAACCCCGTCATCACCTCGTCGAAGATCAGAACCGTTCCATGCTGCTCCGTAAGGTCGCGCAGCCTTTCCAGGAAGCCCGGGAGCGGAGGCACGCAGCCCATATTTCCAACCACCGGCTCGACGATGACGCATGCGATCGTATTCCCGAGCTTATCGAACGCTTCGCTCACGGCCGCGAAGTCATTGTAGGGCAGGGTAAGCGTGTTTTCGGTTACGGCGGCGGGGATCCCCGCGCACTCCGGAAGGTCCAGCGTCGCGACGCCGGACCCCGCCTTGGAAAGCAGAAAGTCCGCGTGGCCATGGTAGTTGCCTTCGAACTTTATAATTCTGTCCCGACCCGTAAAACCGCGTGCGACGCGCACCGCGCTCATGGTGGCCTCGGTGCCGGAAGAGACGAGGCGTAATTTTTCCACGGACGGCACCGCGTCGCAAACTTCGTCCGCGATCTGGACCTCCAGACCGGTGGGTGCGCCGAACGTGGTTCCCTTGCGCAACTGATTTGTGATGGCCTGCAAAATGCGAGGATGCGCATGGCCGAAGATCAGCGGTCCCCAGGAACCAATGCAGTCCAGCAGTCGATTTCCATCGACGTCGATGAGATAAGCGCCTTCGCCACGGTCGATGAAAAGTGGGCCTCCGCCCACCGCGCGAAAGGCGCGCACAGGCGAATTCACCCCGCCGGGTATCACTTCCAGCGCGTGCTCCATCAGGCGCGCCGATTTTTTCATTTCCATGGTCACTCATCTCTCCTCGATCGAAGAATAGGGGTTTTGCTCCCCTCCCATGCTTATTGTACCGTCTGAAACCTCATACACAGGCTCAGCCCGTTGCATATGGAAGGACTTTGGCGCGTCCAACGGGAAATTACCATCACCAAGATTTCGAAATAAGAGAGACCGCTTCGAGGGCTACCTATTTGACCTAACGATCATAGCGCCTGCCGGACGAGGAAGCAGTGTGGCTTCTCTCAACTTGCCGGGCTGCCCAACGGTCGAATAGCGCCGAAACGAAATAGGACGTAGAAGGATAAGGGATATGGTGGAACGGCACAATCTGTTTGATTCGCTTCAGAATTTTTCGTACAATGGCGGCAAGAACGCGCGGTACTACGCGCTCCCCGCGCTGGAAAAGGCGGGCGTGGGTCCCGTCTCTCGGCTTCCGGTCAGCATCCGCATCGTGCTCGAAGCAGTTCTTCGCAATGTGGATGGGAAGCGCATCACGGAAGCGGACGTTCGACGCCTCGCGAACTGGCAGCCCAATGCAGAGCGCACCGCGGAGATCCCCTTCATCGTAGCACGCATTGTTCTCCAGGATTTTACCGGCGTCCCGCTTCTGGTCGATCTCGCCGCGATGCGTTCCGCCGTCGGCCGTATGGGCAAAGATCCTGGCATCGTCGAGCCGCTCGTGCCGGTCGATCTGGTGATCGATCACTCCGTTCAAGTGGACTATTCCGAAAGCAACACCGCGCTGCAGAAGAACATGGAAATGGAGTTCAAGCGCAACCGGGCGCGGTATCAGTTCCTTAAATGGGGCATGCAGGCCTTCAACGGCTTCGGCGTGGTGCCGCCCGGAATCGGGATCGTGCATCAGGTGAACCTCGAATATCTGGCGAAGGGCGTTCTGGAAAAAGACGGCATTACCTATCCGGATACCCTGGTCGGCACCGATTCCCATACGACCATGATCAACGGGCTCGGGATCGTCGGATGGGGCGTCGGGGGGATCGAGGCCGAAGCCGGAATGCTCGGTCAGCCGGTCTACTTCCTGACCCCGGATGTCGTCGGCGTGCATATGACAGGGGCGTTGCGCCCGGGCGTCACCGCCACCGACCTCGTCCTGACCGTGACCGAAATGCTCCGAAAAGCCAAGGTGGTGGGCAAGTTCGTCGAGTTCCACGGGGCAGGCGCGGCATCGCTTTCGCTGACCGATCGCGCAACGATCGGCACCATGGCGCCGGAATACGGCGCGACCATGGGCTTCTTCCCCGTGGACGAGGAGACGTGCCGCTACCTTACGGCGACCGGTCGCACGGAAGACCAGGTCGATGCATTCAGACAGTACTTCAAAGCGCAGGGCATGTTCGGCATGCCCGAAAAAGGGCAGATCGAATACAGCCAATTGATGGAAATGGATTTGAGCACCGTGACCCCGAGTCTTGCGGGCCCAAAGCGGCCTCAGGACCGGATCGATCTTCCGGATGTGAAAGCGCGGTTCGAGGACCTGCTCAGCAAGCCTTTGGATCAAAGCGGATACAACAAACCTGCTTCAGAGCGCGCACGGCGGTATGCCATCGGGCAGGAAGCAAATGGACACGGAACCGTGTTGACAGGCGGAGGCAATCAAGATCAAGATTCGGTTCCGGATTCGGTGACGCCTTTTGCCAGCGAAGCCAACACCAACCCCGGCACTGAAATGGAAATGGTCCAGAATCGCCCGACCCCGGACCGAGTCGCAGATGGCCCTGACGACCGCGCCGGTCGGAACCCATTAGATCTTCAGCATGGGGACGTTGTGATTGCGGCCATCACTTCCTGTACGAACACTTCAAATCCCAGCGTCATGCTTGCCGCAGGGCTGCTTGCAAAAAAAGCGGTCGAACGCGGCCTCTCGGTCCGCCCCGCAGTCAAGACTTCCCTTGCGCCGGGTTCCCGAGTAGTAACGGAATATCTCGACAAGACGGGTCTTCAGCCGTATCTCGACACGCTCGGCTTCCAGACCGTTGGGTATGGCTGCACCACGTGTATCGGAAACTCGGGCCCTCTGGAACCGCATCTTGAGGAGACCATCACCAGCAATGATCTTGTTGTGGCAAGCGTGCTCAGCGGCAACCGAAACTTCGAGGCGCGTGTCCATCAAAACGTAAAGGCCAATTTTTTGATGAGTCCGCCGCTCGTTGTCGCCTTTGCGCTCGCAGGCCGGGTCGATATCGATATGTCGCAAGAGCCGCTGGGGAAAGGCAAGGACGGGCAAGACGTCTATCTGAAGGATGTCTGGCCGACCATGGAGGAGATCGGACAGGCGCTGCAGACGGCCAACGATCCCGAGGTTTATCGTAGACTGTATCGGGATTTTGCAAACCAGAATCCCCTGTGGGTCGAGGTTCCTTCGTCCACGGGAACCGTCTATGCATGGGACGAATCCTCCACATATATCCAGGAGCCCCCCTACTTCGACAACTTCACCATGGAATCCGGGGTCGCGCATAATATCACGAACGCCCGTCCGTTGGCGATCTTCGGAGATTCGGTCACCACGGACCATATCAGCCCCGCCGGAGCCATCAAACCTTCCTCTCCCGCCGGCCGTTATCTGCAGGAAAATGGGGTCGAGGTGCAGGATTTCAACAGCTATGGGTCCAGACGAGGGAACGATCGGGTGATGACGCGCGGCACCTTCGCGAACGTTCGGATCAAGAACCTTATGGCGCCTGGAACGGAAGGTGGAGTAACCCTCCATCAGCCGGACGGGAAGCAGCTCAGCATCTACGATGCCTCCATGGAGTACCAGGCAGCAGAGGTGCCGCTCATGATCTTTGCGGGAACGGAGTACGGCACGGGAAGCAGTCGGGACTGGGCGGCCAAAGGCACCCGGCAACTCGGCGTACAGGCCGTCGTAGCGCAATCCTTCGAACGCATTCACCGCAGTAACCTCGTCGGAATGGGCATTCTGCCCCTCCAGTTCAAAGACGATGTGAGCGCACAGACTCTGAAGCTTGATGGGACCGAGACGTTCGATC
>JBBRKX010000626.1:0-3979 GCA_038231675.1 Chthonomonadales bacterium
CGGCGCGGGGGATGATGTCGGTAACGCCATCACCGTCGGGCCAACGGGCAACGTTTACATCGCGGGTATAACCGCTTCCTTTAAAGATGGCGCCGCTCTGGGCGCTTTCCCGACCACGGCGGGTGCATACCAACCAGACAACTCGCAGCAGATCAATATCGACCGATTGGACCCCTCCGTAACTCCACCCGCACAATACGAAGCGCGTGATGCATTCATCACGGAACTTAATTCCACTGCATCGGCCCTGCTCTATTCAACTTATTTTGGCGGCTCTGGGGTGGATCAGGCGAACGGCATCGCTCTCAACGTTTTCAACGCCGTATTCGTCACAGGCTCTACGACGTCCTTCGACTTCCCTACGACCGGGAGCGCGGATCAGCCGAATTTCAACCCCAACAATCAGCAGAGCGCGGGCTTTTTGCTTAAACTGGATTTTCAAAAGACCGGCGTCGTCAGCCTCACGTACTCGACCTTTATTGGGGATAGCGCGAGCACGGAAGGAAACGGGATCGTAGCGGGACAACGAGGGAACGTTTACATTGCCGGCGATACTACCGCCAGGAATGCTCCAACAACGTTTTTCGCCTTGCAGCCCACTGCGGTAGGCGATCTGAATGGGCTCATTATTCGTTACCAGCTGGCTGCTCCACATGACCTGAATGGCGATGGTCAGTCAGATCTGGTGTTCGAGAATTCCGTTACGAACGCGATCAGCTACGCCCTGCTCAATGGCTCGACGATCACATCGTCGGGAACGCTTTACACCGGCGGAATCGACACGAACTTCCAACTCGTCGGCACGCCGGACCTGAACGGCGACGGCAGCCCGGATCTTCTTTTCCAGAATAAACTCACGGGAGACGTTTATTATACGCTTCTGAACGGCGTTGCCACCACGCAAACGGGCAATACACTTTTTCACGCCGTGGATCTGAATTTCAAGGTCGTCGGCACACCGGATATCAATGGAGATTTCCAGCCTGACATTCTCTTTCAAAATAAGAAAACCGGCGACGTTGTCTATGTGATTATGAACGGAACCCAACCGGTCAGCTTCGGATATGCGCTGCATAATCTCAACCTGCGATGGAAAGTGGTGGGCACTCCGGACCTCCTTGGCAATGGCAACGCGGATCTTTTGCTCCAGGACATGGCTGGCGGTGATATCTCTTATGTTCTCTTGAACAACGGCGCCTATGCCGGTTCAGGCTACATTTTCCGAGGCGTCAACCCTAATCTCGTCGTGGCGGGCACTGCGGACGTGAACAATGACGGACATCCAGACATCATTTTTCAGGACGTCACCAACGGGGACATTTCCTACGCACTGCTGAACACGGTTACGCCGCTCGGCTCGTTTGGATACATCGCTCAGGGCATCGACCCAAATCAGGTATTGGTGGGCATTCACTAATATCCGGAAATGGAATGCGGACTTATGCCGCACTACCGAATCCAACCACGCAGGCCGCTTCCCATTATGGAAGCGGCCTGTCTCTATTTTTTTCATTGGGGCCGAGAAAATCAGAAGCGGAAAAAGTTGCCATGTCTAGAGAGAAACTTTTGGATCAGGACGGAGCAGTTCGCTCGCCTGGTTAGAGCGCGAGGAATCATTTGCAGGCCGAAGCAACTGGGCAGGCAAAGAAGACGCGGCAGGATGGGAAGCGCGCAGCAAGGTGGCGCTTTCACGCGCTCTACGAGCACGCTCCCGCAGATAGGGAAGGCATTGCTCCGCCTGGTTCCTTACGATCTTCCAGTTATCTCTGAGAAGATGCTCCACGGTGGGAATCGCGCGGCTGTCCCCAATTTGTTCAAGAGCCCGCAATAGCGCGACCTTTAGCGAGGCATCGTCCCCATGGGCGATCGACAAAAGCGCCGCCATCTGGTCGGCGTCCACATACCCGGCATGGGAAGCCCGCACCTGAGGCAGCAACTTTAAAAGCGCGGTCTCGGCAAGTTGCTGCACCGGCGCGTCGCCGTCCCGAAGCGCGACCGCCAATACGCCGACGGCACGCGGATCCTCGGCCTGTGTGAGCATGCGCGCCGCGTCTTTTCGGGCGTTTGCAGCCTTATCCGCCATCCACCATCCCCCGCCGCTCACTTGAAAAATCCAGTACCAGCTGAATACATGTTGATGCCAGTGAAAAAATGTAAGAAAAACCACGGAACACAAAAGCAGGCGAAGCGCCATCTTATGGCGTCGCCGGGAGCGCATGGCGCGAGTCTCGTGTAGCAGCAGCGCCATGGTTTCATCGACTGCCCGTTTTTTGCGTGCTATCTCCGCCAGCGTCGCAACGAGACTGTCTGCGGCATCCCTGCGCTCGCGGGTGGCAATAGCATCGGACGCAGTTCTGGTTGCATCGGTGAATTTGCCGCCGGAGGGTACGATAGGCGCCAGACTACTTGAGCGTTCTTCCTCCACGGCGATTTGTGTTTGCTGATTCGCGATGGTTTTCACCCCCTGGCTCTACACAGTTCCAACACGCCGGATCTCATCCAAAGACAAATTCCAAAGGCGACCACGCCCCATTCCTGTTTCTTGCTTTGAATTACGTTTCGCGTCCCTAAAATAGCTTCCCAGCACAACCTGGGATTGCTGTGTCCGGGTAGAAATTTCCAGGGTGCTTCGAAAAAATAGAGTTTTCTGTTCATTCCAGATAAAATGGCCCAGAAAGCAAAAACGGCGAACGAATTGTTAATTGAATCGTTAATATATATAATAAGATTGTACGGGACCGAACGTGCGCCCACATGCCCCAATAGCGGCGCTACTCTGAAATGTCGGTAAGGCGTCGGATCTGTCTGATTGCGCCTTTGGGCGCAGACTCCAAAAACGTTGTAAACATCTATGAATAAGGTCAATCCCGATCATGGCAATTTACTCTTATCCCCTGAAGGATGGAAAAGTAACCCGTGCTCTTTTGGAACAGGCGGCTCCTGACCGTTTGAAAGGGCTTCTCCCTTCTCTTCCCGGCTATTTAGCGTATTGCGTCGTTCATCTCTTCTTGTTTCCATGGCTCGCGTTACGTGGCCTCGCCACCGCGAAAAAACGTGGGTATCAGGGGCTCATCGGGCGCCGGCTTATGGGCGGTTCGGCTGCGCCCGGTCCAGGATCCTGGTCTATCATCATCAGCACACATCTGGGCGAGACTCGCACCGCGCTGATGGCCGCAAAGCAGATGGCCCATCGCAACGGCGATTCCGTGGGTGTCTTAACCTCCGTTAAATCTGTCTATGATACCGTTCGTTCCCAGCAACACGCGGAATGGATCGGCGTCGCGCCTTTCAACAACCCTTTTTCAGCATTGATTATGCTGTTGCGATGGCGGCCGGCATCCATCCTTTTCGCCGAATATTCGGACAATCATCACCTTGCTTTTCTCGCGCGTCTTTGTGGCGTAAAAACCGTCATATTCAATGTGCGCCTTGTCGACCAGGATTGCTGGCGCCCGCATAAGCGCTCCATTGCGAAGTGGCGTTACACATGCATAGGGGCCTATGCGGTGCAGTCGGAGGCTCAACGGGAAAGACTGGCGGCATTCGGAGTAGAGCGAGGCAGGATCATTGTGACCGGACCTTCCGTGGCGATGCCGATGGCTTGTGGAAGCGAGCGATGCCGTATCCTGGACAAATGGCGCACCTTTTTGAATTGCGCGGATAAGGAATCTCCGATCCTCGTGGCGGGAAGCACCCATCCCGAAGATGAACAGGTCGTGCTGACGGCATTTCAGAATCTACGGACAAGGTTTCCCGATGCGCTGCTTGTCCTCGCCCCTCGCGATCCCTCACGGCATCATGAAGTGATGGAAATGCTGTGTACGCATGCGATGCGTGGCGCAAGGCGTTCCCAATTCCAAACGCTGCCCATACGCACGGACGTTATGGTTTTGGACACGTTGGGAGAGCTGAGCGAGCTTTATTCGGTGGCGGACGCGGCGTTTATCGGCGGCAGTTTCGATCCCGCGCTTGGTGGCCA
>JBBRKX010000627.1:0-3979 GCA_038231675.1 Chthonomonadales bacterium
TGGTGGTGTGTCCGTGAAGCACTTTTTCTCGCCCATCGCCGAGCATCGAGATCATCCCCTGCTGGCGCTGCGCATGCTGTTTGATGACGCTCGCGGGTTCCCGCGCAATGATCATCCTTCGGACCTGCTCGTCTACGGTCAGGAACTCGTAGATGCCGCTCCTGCCTTTAAATCCGGAGCCGCGACATTCGGGACAGCCCCGGCCCTTCATCAAGGGCTGGCCAGCGACCATGGCGGGATCGATGCCGATCTCACGCAGAACTTCCGGTTTTTCCTCGTAAGGTTCCTTACATCGGGTGCAGTTCAGCCGAACGAGCCGCTGACCGACGACACCGATCAAGGACGAGGCCACGAGATAAGGTTCTGCGCCCATATCGAGCAGCCGGCTGACGGCGCCCGCCGCATCGTTGGTGTGCAGCGTGGAAAATACGAGATGCCCGGTCAGCGCCGCATGGATCGATATTTCGACGGTTTCATGGTCTCGGATTTCGCCCACCATGATGATGTCCGGGTCCTGTCTCACGATGCTTCGCAGCCCCCCCGCAAACGTCAGACCGATCTGGGGTTGCACCTGGATCTGATTGACTCCGTTCAGTTGGTATTCGACCGGGTCCTCAACCGTAATGATTTTCTTTTCGACGCTGTAGATCTCTTGAAGGGAGGCATATAGCGTCGTAGTCTTCCCGGAACCCGTTGGGCCGGTCACAAGGATGATGCCGTGCGGTTCCTGAATGAGCCTTCGGAAATTCACAAACATATCGCGTTCCATTCCGAGTTCCGTCAGGCCGATCATCGCGGTCTGCTTATCGAGGATGCGCATTACGCCGCCCTCGCCGTACATCGTCGGAATAGTCGAGATGCGAAGATCGATCTGTCGGTTCCCGGTTCGAATCCGCATGCGACCGTCTTGAGGAAGCCTGCGTTCCGCGATATTCATGTCCGAAAGGATCTTGATGCGGCTGATGATCGCGGAATGGAACCGCTTGGGAGGCGGGCTCACTTCATGCAGAACGCCGTCCACCCGATAGCGTACGCGCACTTCCTTTTCGAACGGCTCGATATGGATGTCGGACGCTCGGTCCTGGATCGCCTGGTTGATGATCAGGTTCACCATCTGGATGACAAGCTCTTCCTTCGCCATCTTCTGGAGGTCCGCGATATCGAGGCTCTCTTCGTCATCGACCGCACGCTCGGCCTGCTGAACGTCCTGAAGCATCCGCGACATATACGACTGCTCGCAGATGCGCCGGATTTCCCCTGGTTCCGCGAGCATCGGCGCAATATCCAGACCTGTCAGCAAACGGAGGTCGTCGATCGCATTTACGTCGAGAGGATCCGCCATCGCGACAACAAGGGTCTCGTCGTTTCGACGCAAGGGAATTAAATTATGCCGAAGCGCAAACTCGCTGGAAATGATTTGCACGATCGCGGGATCCGGAGGCTCGTTCGTCAGGTCGACCACGGGGAAGTCGAGTTGAATGGAAAGCGCGCGAAGAAGCTTTGTCTCCGTAAGGAATCGCAGGGAAACCAGAATCTCACCGATACGTTTGCCTGGCTCCTTGCGGCGTTGTTCCGCAAGAGCCGTATCAAGCTGTTCGGAGGTAATGGTCCCCTCCTCCAACAGCATGGCGCCAAGCAACGCTTTTCTTAGCTTCAGCAAAGCTTCCACTCCATTCGGCGAGCGCAACCTGACGCGTCTTTCCGCGCCGGCTTCGCCGCAAAAACATAGTTAAAATCGTGATGAGAACGGCATGCAACCCTACAGGACGGTTGCATCGAAAGCACTTCACATGATCTAGCCCGTCGCCAAAATCAATTCAATTGTATAGACGTGGAAATCACGATCTGGTTACGGACATATCTAATATTGTCTCGGTGGAACTCCACGGAAGTAACCGGTCGAAGGGGACAAGAGGACGCACGGAACAGGCGAAAATCCCTCAGGTCACCCTTGATTATACCAGCATGCTTTTCCTGACGAAGCATAAAAGAAAAGGTTTCGCATTCTCTCGTTGGTTTTGCAGCGTTGAAGGTAAACTTTCATTCATGGCAAATAAAGTTCTCTTTGATCCGATCCAGGTCGAAGTATGGAGGCACCTACTTGCCGCGATCGCGGAAGAAATGGGCGCCACCCTGGAGCGCACGGCCTTTTCGCCCAATATCAAGGAACGTCTGGACCACTCCTGCGCGATTTTCGATGCGCAAGGTCGCATGCTCGCGCAGGCGGCTCATATCCCGGTTCATCTCGGCGCGATGCCCCTCATGCTTCGACAGATGCTGGGGCGCGTGACCTGGCGTCGAGGAGACATGTGGATCTGCAATGACCCCCGTATTGGAGGCACCCACCTGCCCGATCTGACCCTCGTCGCACCGGTCTACGCCCCGTCCCCTCCTCATGGCATGCACATAGGGCGAGCGCGGCGCGTGGGCTTCGTGGCAAGCAGAGCGCACCACGCCGACATCGGCGGAATGTCCCCGGGATCGCTTCCACTTTCCAACGAACTGTTCCAGGAAGGATTGATCCTGCCCCCGGTGCGCCTCGTCAGGCGAGGACGCCTCCAGGAGGAAATCCTCGCGCTTATCTGCGCAAACTCCCGCACCCCCATGGAACGTAGAGGAGATCTATCCGCGCAGATCGCGGCAAATGAGACCGGTATAAGGCGCTTTCAAGCACTGCTCGGCCGATCGGGAGAAGCGATGTTCGCGACCAGAACGCGTGAAAATATCGCGTACGCGGAGGCTGCAATTCGCCAGACCTTGAGCAAATTGAAGCCCGGAGTGTATTTCGCGGCCGATGTCCTTGACAGCGATGGCGCAGGCGCAAAGAACATCCCGATCTACGTCACGGCCACGGTTCCAGGCGACGGCGCCATACAGTTCGATTTTACCGGCACGGCCTCTCAGGTCAAAGGCTCTTTGAACGCTACGCTCGCCATTACACGCTCCGCTTGCTACTATGTTGTTCGCTGTCTCGTCGAAGAGGAGATCCCGAACAACGAAGGTTGCTTTGCGCCTATCGAGGTCATTGCGCCCGAAGGAACGATCGTAAACGCCCGCTTTCCCGCCGCAGTGGCGGGAGGAAACGTGGAGACCTCCCAACGTATCGTCGATGTCCTGCTCCGTGCACTTGCTCCCGCAGCCCCAGAACGCATACCGGCCGCCAGCCAGGGGACCATGAACAACGTCACCATCGGCGGTTATGATTCCATCCGTGCTCGACCGTTCTCCTATTATGAAACCATCGCCGGGGGCGCCGGAGCTTCCGCGCAATGTGCCGGGGCGAGCGCCATCCATACCCACATGACGAATACGCGCAATACACCGATCGAAGCTCTGGAATCGCATTATCCTCTCCGCATTACCGAACTTTCGATTGCGGAAGGAACCGGCGGGCAAGGGGACCACCTGGGAGGGAACGGAGTAATCCGCCGAATTGAACTCCTCGTGGACGCCCATGTCGCTCTCCTCACCGAGCGTCGAGATCATCCGCCTTATGGAATGAATGACGGAGCCGACGGAACCCTCGGTTCGAATACTCTACAGACCCCGGGAGGAGAGAGTCGCATTTTGCCGGCGAAATGGCATGGCGATTGTCCTGCGGGAACTCTTATTTCCATTCAAACGCCAGGAGGAGGCGCGTGGGGCGCCCCCCGCAAACCGACTTTGGATTGAAATTGCCGACTACCGCTTGACAGCCCGGCGATTGGGCCGGTATACTGGATCAACTCTCCGCAAGGAAACCAAATTTTGATGTTCCTATTCCGTACGACAATCGAGTTTTTCGCAATAAACCGTCGTCGCCGCGAGCGTTCCGGGAATTAGCCCACGCCGCGCGTCATTGGATGCTGTTTTCAAAGATGAGCTGTGGGCCGACCCTGAACAAGGGTGCTTGCGGCTCTTTTTGTTTTGTACGCCAGAGCCGCCGGTTATACGAAACCGTACGGCTCTTTTTACTTTCGAGATGTAACGTTGCAAGGAA
>JBBRKX010000628.1:0-3979 GCA_038231675.1 Chthonomonadales bacterium
ACCCCGTCTTGTGTTCTATCATTCCCTTCATAATGCGATTGCCCGTCAGGGGGTCCGCGAGCATCGCCCGTGCCGAAAACACGATGGCGCGCTCTATCTTACGGCTCGCGAGCGTTTGAACGATCTGATCCGCGTTCTGGTTGACGCCCGGAATAGGGAATCCTTCCAGATAGGTATGAACGTCAAAAACCGGCATCGTATTAGCTCCCTAACGGCAGGATTCTGCGTGCGTTCGAACCGAGAATCTGTTGAAAAGCGGTCTCCGACAGCCCGGCATATCGCAATGTATAGAGTGCGCCCGCCATGGGCTGTGCCGGAGCGCCGGATCCAAACAGGACGCGATCGGCGCCGATGGATCGAATGACAAGCTGAAGACAGCCTGGGGCCAACAGGCGCGAGATTTCAAGGTGAAGACGTGGAAATTCGCCAAGTAGACAGAGCGCTTCGGCCAGTGTGCCGAGATCGACTCCCGCAATAATTACAGGGCCAGGATGTACGCGCAGAATATTCGCGAGATGCGTGATCTCGCCCTGGGCTTCAATATCGATCATGACCGGCAGGCCTATTTCCCCGATGACCTTCATCAGGGATTCGAAAGGTCTGATATCGATGGGCCAACCCTGTCTGGAGGGGAAAAACCGAATCATGACGAATCCCTCCGCCTTCAGTTTTTGGACGGAGGCGCGATCACCCATATAAAGCGTGGGATCCAGAGTGGCGACGGGGATAAGATCCGGACGCTCGCCGCATGCGCCGCGTGTGGCGGAATTCCCTACCGTGGGGTCCAACAGCAATCCCAGAGTCGAAAGCGTGCAAGCCGCCGAGATATGATGTTTTTCCATTAAGGCCAACAGCACTTCCACAGGCAGGTCGGCGCTTGCGGAAGGCTGAGGACCAAACAGCGTATTGATGTCGACGATATCATCCATGGGCTCGTCTCACTTCCTTATAGCCGTTAAATACCGGCCAGAACGTGCTTCAGTCGCACCAGAGTGCGCTCCCGTCCCAACGCCCAAAGGGTCTCGAAGAGACCAGGCCCGACCGTACGCCCGGTCACCGCGACGCGGGTAGGATGAATCACTTTGGCAAACTCGATGCCGAACTCCTCCGATATACCCCGCGTGGCGGTTTCCAGAGCCTCCGCCGTCCAATCCGGGAGAGCGTCGAATACCGTGATCTCTTTTTCCAACAAAGGGCGAATGTGGTCCATGCCGAACCACTTCCGAACCGCCTTTTCGTCGTAACCCACGGGATATTTTAAATCCTGGAAGAAAAACCCGACGAGTTCCGCGACTTCGGATAGAATCTTCATGCGCTCGATCTCGAGTGGAACCACCCTGCGAACGTATTCCATTTCTTCTGACGAGGGCGGAGACGCGATCATTCCCGCCTGAATCAGGTAGGGAACGCACAATGCGATGATTCGCTCCGGAGCAGATTGTCTCAGGTAATGGCCGTTCATCCATTTCAATTTGTCGTAATCGAAAATGGCCGGATTAGGAGATATGCCTTCGAGGGAAAAACGCTCGATCATTTCCGCCATGGTGAACAGTTCGCGATTTTCCTCGCCGGCAGACCATCCCAGCAAAACGAGAAAATTAAAGAGCGCTTCCGGTAGATACCCCTGGGCGATAAAATCCGTGAACTGCGTCGCGCCGTGCCGTTTCGACAGCTTCTTCTTATCCGGCCCGAGGATCAGCGGCGGATGCGCCATTTGGGGTACATCATAGCCCAGCGCTTCGAAAACGCGAACAAGTTTTGCCGCACTCGACAACCAGTCGTCGCCTCGAATGATGTGGGTGATGCCCATGGCATGATCGTCGACCGCCGCCGCCAGGAAGTAGGTGGGGAAGCCATCCGATTTCATCAGCACCTGATCATCCTGCGTACGGTTATCGTAAGGGATATCTCCCTTGATGATGTCATGGACTACCGTGACACCCTCCATAGGCATCTTCAGCCGTACCACGCTGGAAAGGCCGTCCGCCTTGTTTTGGGCGATCTCGTCGGGTGAAAGCGTGCGGCAGCGGCGGTCATACCCCAGCCGTACATTTCCCTGTTGCTTCAAACGCGCTTCCAGCGCGCCGAGCTCTTTCAGGGCCTCTTCCTTCTGACAGGGCGAGGAATCCGGAGCTTCGAATACTTTGTTCCGATTGGCGATCTCGGCCTTCAACTGTTGCGCGGCGCGCATCGTCTCATCCTGCTGCTTGCGCATTTCTTCGAGACGCTCTTTGGTGCAGTAACATCGGTACGCATGTCCGGATTCGATCAGACGAGCGGCTTCCTTCTGATAGAGTGGGAGACGCTCGCTTTGCACATAGGGGCCGACAGGGCCGCCCGAGACCCACCATTCATCGGGGACGATGCCGAGAAAGCGAAGGCTCTCCTCGATATCCGCGATGCCGGACTCATTATAGCGCTCGGCGGAACGGTCGGTGTCTTCGAGCCGCGCCAGGAACTGTCCGCCCTCTTTTCGGGCAAGCAGCCAATCATAAATAGCGGTCCGAAGGTTCCCCACATGCGGGGAACCTGTGGGACTTGGCGCGTAACGAACACGTACGGGCATGAAACGCTCCTGAACGAACTTACTTGACGAGGTACTTGCGCTTGCTCTTGTCGAAGCCCAATGGCAGCTTTTTGATGTCGTAAACCCATGATCCGCCACGCTGGAAGAAGCAATGGTATTCGGAAAGCAAGGAAGCCGTCATCCGTCGCGTTACTCTGCGCACGATATTGACTTCCGTCAAGAGTGTCAGGAACTCGATGCCTTTACGATAGTGCTCCATGATCTCACGCATGATGTCGAAGGTCGAGAGTTCTTCGGTCTCGGCGCGCTCCTGCAATGCCAGCAACTCGTTGACGCGATTGCGGCTGATGAACATCGTCGGCTCGCTCTCGTCATTGTAGTTGATCACGAAGCGGTCCGGCGCCTGACGCTCGAGAGTGAAGGTGGCGCCTGAGTCGATTGGAATAGACTGGAACCAATCGAGCAAACCATAAAGCAGGCGAGTCTCATTGTTTACCCAGACAAGCGCCTTTTGTCCGCCGGGCAGCGTGAATTCGGTTTCCAGGATGGCCGGCTCCGGCGGGAAGAACCCGGATGGAAACTGGCAAAGGGGCAGGGTGCCGATCTGTTTGTGATGGTACTTTACCACCGCTCGCGCGTTGGAGGGCGGGTTGGGATCGGGCAGGGGAACCGGCTCCTCGTCCAAAACGTCCTGCGCGAGCAGATTCATGATCTCCCGCTCGAGACCGCCATCAAGGCCGTCGTCCTCGATCAATTGGTCTACCGGATTGCCTTCGGCGTCCGTAAAGTGATACTCGGGAATGTCCAATAGACCCGGTACGGAAAAGACGTAGCCCGGAAGCGTGCCCTGCGGTCGGAAGCGGTCGGCTCCTACCCAGAGGATTCGGTCATCATCTGTCAAGGTATGGATTACGCTCTGAAGGTCTTCATTATAGGTTCGGTAGTCCGGTGTGACCTCGAAGATATCTTCCAGCAGTCGTGTGGCGTAGACCGTGCTCTCGCTTTCCAGCACCGCCTGCACGAGTTGCTCCCGCTCGGTATCGCCGATGGCAAGCGGCTGGGCCGCTTCCTGCGCTTCCGCCTCGGCATTGTCGCTTACTTCCTGCTGTGCAATGACGGGGAATTGCCGTGTGAGCGCGGCAATCAAGTTCGGCCCTATCCAGGTCCCATCGGTCAAAGGCTCCGCGCCACTGTCTCGGAACAGGCCGGAATAAAACGCGACCGGATCGAAATTTTCCGGATCCGTTTGCCATGCGAGGAACTGGATCGCCTTACTTTTGACCGGTTTGCCGACTGCGTCCAGGAAGGCGCCCGCAGCGGCGGGGGTGTGCGCGCTCAAGCCTGCTTCCCGCGCGGCGGCGACAAACGGGTACGCGTCGTCGTCGCTGAGGAAGTTCTCGAAAAGGACCTCTTCCTCCAGGGTTTCTTCCATGTTTAGCAGCCAGTCCACCG
>JBBRKX010000629.1:0-3960 GCA_038231675.1 Chthonomonadales bacterium
CGCTATCGACACAGGCTGCCATAATGCCGGGGCCAGGACTGGAAATTCAGGTCAGGTCTTATCGGATCCCATCCCTGGAGCCAGGCGCGGTCCTGCTGAAGACGATTGTTTCCGAGGTCTGCGGCACGGACGTTCATTTGTGGCATGGCAGACTGGCAGGCGTTCCCTATCCGCTCATTCCCGGCCATTTCAGCGTAGGGGAAGTGCTCGCCGTCGGTGGCTCGGTTTCGGATGTGGAAGGCAACACAATTCCCGTGGGAGCCATCGTCACCTTCCTGGATGTGCACGGAACGTGCGGATCCTGTTGGTACTGTCTTGTCGCAAAAGCAACCACGCGCTGTCCCAACAGGCGGGTTTACGGCATCACGTATGGGGCGGAGGAAGGCCCTGGACTTGCGGGCGGCTGGGCAAACCACATCTACCTGCGGCCTGGAACCAAGATCATTCCGCTGCCCTCGAACGTAGCGCCGGACGATTGGATCGGAGGAGGCTGTGGACTTCCAACCGCAGTGCATGCCATCGAACTGGCACGGATACAGCTTGGTGATCGCGTTCTCGTGCAAGGCAGCGGTCCAGTGGGCTTGAGTTGCGTGGCGCTCGCGATGCTGAGCGGCGCGGGTTGGGTAGGAATCATCGGCGCTCCGGACAACCGTTTGCAGGCCGCGAAAAAAATGGGCGCCGATTGGACGATGGATGTTATGATGTCAACGCCGGAGGAGCGGAAGAAAGCTGTGCGCGCCGCCACGGGCGGACGGGGTCCGGACATCGTGATCGAAGCCAGCGGCAACCCTCTCGCCGTGCCGGAGGGTTGCGAACTGACACGCGACGCCGGCCGCTACATCATTGTCGGCCAATACACCAACAGCGGCGATGTCTCTCTGAATCCTCATCTGCATATCAACAAGAAGCACCTGGAGGTGCGCGGCTGTTGGGGTTCCGACTTTTCACACGTCTATCGGGCCATGCAAGTTGCCGCCCGCTTTGGGGGCCGGATACAATGGTCGTCCCTTATCTCACACCGATATGGGCTTGAGCAGGCCGGACAGGCCCTCGCAGACGTGGAAGCGGCCCGCGTCGTGAAAGCAGTCATCGTCCCTCATTAAGCACGACCAAGGAGCGTATCATGGTGAAAAACATCGTAGGTGTGTCGTTGGCTCTGATGTCTTTCCTTTTCATCTCACCATGCGCGAGCGGACAGGCGCCCCCTGCGCCCGCGCAAGCAATCAAGTACAGACTCGCCGACTGCCACTTCCACTTTGTAGACTTTTTGCAACATACGGATGGGGTCAAAGCCGCTCTCGCCGCCATGAACCGGGCCGGGGTGGACGATACCATGATCTGCGGGATGCCAGTTGTAAAGAAGTGGGATCCTTCGGAGCCGGTCCAGCCGCAATACTATCTTGAGGACGATGCGCGGTGCTACTGGTATTCTCTCACGGACGTGATCGTCGCCCGCGAAATCATGTCGCTTCCCAATCGCGACAGGAAACGTTTCCATCCGTTCATCTGCGGATTCAACGGAAGCGATCGAAACGCCGTGGATCATATCCAGCGGATGCTGGAGTGGTATCCGGGCTTCTGGCAAGGGATCGGTGAGGTGATGACCCGCCACGACGATCTCTCGGCCCTGACGTATGGGGAAACGGCTCACGCGGACAGCATCGCGTTAGATCCCGTGTACAAACTCGCGGCGGAGCAGGATCTGCCCGTTTTCATCCATAGCAACGTCAGTTCGGTATGGAAGCGCGACCCACTATATCTCCATGAGATGGAAGACGCCGTCAAAAGGAATCCTAAGACTCGCTTCGTCTGGTGCCATGCGGGCGTCAGCCGGCGCGTCGATGTGCCGACCCTCACACAGGAGCTTCGCCGTTTGCTCGGCGCCTACCCCAATCTGAGTATCGATCTCTCCTGGGTCGTCTACGATTCCTATCTGGTAAAAGAAAACAAAGCCTCGACGGACTGGACCGATCTGATCGAAGCCTTTCCGACACGCTTTATGATCGGGTCCGATATCGTCGGTCACTTTGCTGCGTACGCGCCCACTATGCAGCGGTACTACATACTCCTGGATGCGTTGAAGCCCGAAACGGCGCGCAGGGTAGCCCGCGAGAATTTTCTCGCGGAGCTACCCCACAAGTAGACACTCCCATGGAAACGGCGCCTTTTAACGCACCGCATCCGGATTGTAGTTGAGATTGGAAGCAAGCCAACGCTCGACAGTCGAAACCGACATTCCCTTACGTTCCGCGTATTCGGCTACCTGATCTCGCTCCAGTTTACCGACCGGAAAGTAGCGTGACTCAGGGTGACCGAAATAGTAACCGCTCACGGAGCTACCGGGATGCATGGCGAAGCTCTCCGTAAGACGCATGCCGGTGTTCTCCTCGACATTCAAAAGATCCCAGATCAGCTGTTTCTCCGTGTGATCCGGGCAGGCGGGATAGCCCGGTGCGGGCCGAATTCCACGGTATCTCTCGCGGATCAAGTCTTCATTGGTCAGCCCTTCCACCTTTCCGTATCCCCATGCCTCACGTGCGATCTTATGGAGATGCTCGGCGAAAGCCTCCGCAAGACGGTCCGCCAGCGCTTCGACCATGATCGCATTGTAATCGTCATGGTCCGCTCGATAGCGCTGAAGGATCGGCTCGATTCCTATTCCCGACGTAACGGCGAACGCTCCCACATAGTCTTTGCGTCCGCTCTCCTTGGGCGCAACGAAGTCCGCCAGCGCGTAGTTGATCGTTTGTGGCCCCTTATCGACTTGCTGACGCAGTGTGTGGATGGTGTCCCGCACAACAGCCCGGCTTTCGTCGGTATAGACTTCGATGTCATCCCCCACGCTATTCGCAGGGAATAATCCGTAGACCCCATTGGCCGTGAGTTCGTTACCCCGCACGAGTTCCGCCAGCACGGTTTGCGCCTCCGCAAATAGCTTCCGCGCCTCTTCTCCCACGATGGCATCCTCGAAGATAGCGGGATATCGGCCGGTCAGTTCCCAGGTATGGAAGAACGGAGACCAGTCGATATAAGGAACCAGCTCTTCCAGCGGAAATTTGCCGAGCACACGCACGCCGGTAAACTCCGGCGTGCCGATATCGGTCGTTGCCCAGTCGATCTTTACACGACGGCGACGCGCTTCCTCCAGCGTGATCATCGCCTTTTCTCGCTGACGGTTGGCATATTCTTCGCGAAGCAACGCCTGTTCGCACCGGTTATTCTCCGCGAACGCCGCCTTTTGATCCGGGCTCAGGAGCCCGCTCACCACGCCGACGGCACGGCTCGCATCCAGCACATGAATCACCGGATGGCTGTAATGTTGAGCGATCTTGATCGCGGTATGCTGACGGCTTGTTGTCGCGCCACCGATCAGCAGCGGGATAGTAAAGCCTTCGCGCTCCATCTCCCGCGCCACATGCTGCATCTCCTCCAGAGAAGGCGTGATCAGGCCGCTCAAGCCGATCATGTCGGCCTGGTGTTCCCGCGCGGCGCGGAGGATCTTGTCGGCGGGAACCATTACTCCCAGGTCCACCACCTCGTAATTATTGCAGCCAAGCACTACGCCGACGATATTCTTGCCGATATCGTGTACGTCGCCTTTCACGGTCGCCATCACGATCTTGCCCTGCGTCTCCACGATGCCGCCCGCCGCGCGGATGGCATCCTTTTCCGCTTCCATGTAAGGCATCAACACCGCAACCGCCTTCTTCATGACCCGTGCGCTCTTGACTACCTGTGGCAGAAACATCTTTCCCGCGCCGAAGAGATCGCCGACGATGTTCATTCCAGCCATCAGAGGGCCTTCGATTACGTTCAAAGGACGCGCATATTGCAGCCGCGCCTCCTCCGTGTCCACCTCGATGAAATCCGTGATGCCTTTGATCAGTGCGTGCGACAATCGCTCTTCCACAGTGCCCAATCGCCACGCATCGTCTTTAACCTGAACTTTGCCCGCCTGCC
>JBBRKX010000630.1:0-3957 GCA_038231675.1 Chthonomonadales bacterium
TATATCCAGCGAGCAAGTCGTCTGTCAAGAAGCCGGCGGGCGGACGGCGATTCTCATCCGAGGCCGGCTAAATCGAAGTCCATGGACTGGATTTGCGCCTCTTTTCCGTTGATGTTTGTCTTATTACGTATAAGGCGTTCCAGTATGTCCGCGATGGGGTCCAGTTTCTTCTCGTCGTGACTGACGGCGATCCCCATCTTTAACAGACCTTCGTCATTATAGTATAGTTCCGTGAACTCCGCGCCGTCGACGTCTCCAGTGAACACGGAGTGGGGTCCGCCCTGTGGATCGCCACGCAGGACCATATGGATATCGAACTCATCCGAGAAGAAGTACGCGACCTGATTGTAGGGCTCCTGACTGCCGGTCATGCTTTTCCCAACCGCCTGCCCCTGCCATTTCGCGTTTTGGAAGTGCTCCGCGTGCCAATCCTTGTCAAGGGCGACGTCATGAAAATACGCGATGTCTCCCGCGATCCAGATATTCGGATCCATGGTTTTCAGGTGCGCATCGACACGCACGCCCTGCTTTTCGTCGACTTCCAGCCCCGCCTCCCGCGCGAGTTCAGTGTTCAACGTGGCGCCCACTCCCACGACCACCAGATCCGCCGGCAGTTTCCGGCCCTGCTTCGTCGTCACGCCATGGACCGGGCCGCGCTCTCCATCTCCTTCGATGCTCGCGACTTCCTCTTCGAAAACGAAGGCGACTCCCTGCCGCTCATAATACCCCTGCAGAAACCGTCCGAACTTTTCACTCGCGAACTTCGACCACGGGTAGCGATGGGGCTCGACGACCGTCACCTCCAGCCCGCGCTGCCTGGCTGCGGCCGCGACCTCCATCCCGATGTATCCTCCCCCCACGATGACGGCCCGCTTGCTGACTTGCAGCGCTTGCCGGATCGCTTCCGCATCCTCGATGTGCCGTAAGAGAAAGACGCCCACGCGATCCGCTCCCGGGGTCTCCAGGGGCTTCGGCCGCGCGCCCGTGGCGATAAGCAGTTTGCCGTAACCAATATGCTCGCCTGTGTCCGTCGCGATAGAGCGTGCCTCGCGATCGATGGACGTCACACGTGTTTTCGTATGCAGGGTAATATGGTTCTTGGAATAAAAATCGTCGTACTTACTATAAGGATCGTCGGGCTTCATCTCGTCGTCCGTAAGATAGTTCTTTGAAAGCGGCGGACGATCGTAGGGCGGATGAGGCTCATCCCCAACGATCAGAATGGAGCCTTCCTTGTCCGCTTCGCGAATACTCTGCGCCGCATGGACAGCGGCGAAGCTACCGATCAAAATGTAATCATAGTGCGTTGCCATGTTCGCTCCTTTGTGAAGGCCGGCTTGCCGCTGCGGAAAGGGCGCCGTTTCCGAGACGTGCTCCCGCGCGGACGAGGCCAGTAACCCAAATTACGCAAGTCCGCCCGGGTTCGTTGCGATCGGCCTTATCCGCGCGTAGCGCGGGGGATGCGGCTTCATGCTTCCTATATGGAACAACCGTTGAAAAACCGCGTGACATCGTCTGCGCTCGACGGTACTCTCAGATGAAGCGACACTCAGAACGGCGACCATGGATCTTTCCGACGAAGATATCCTGAGACAGGTGCATAAGGGCGATAAGAACGCGTATATGACGCTATTCGAACGTCACTATGCGCGTGTGGAAAGTTACGCCCGGCGCCGTATGAACAATGCCGAGGCTGCCCGAGACATCGCCTCTGAAACGTTCCTTCGCGCTTACCGGGCGGTGGATAGCTTTCGGATCGATGAGGGGGTGCCTTACCTGGGGTATTTGCTGCTGATCTGTCGCCGGCTTATTCTGACGGAGCAGGGTCGCCAGCGTATTCTCATGACGCACTCGCTGGAGGAAAACCCGGCGGTCGCGGACACTCTCATGGATATGGAGCCGCTGCCGCTGGACCGTCTGCTGGACTCGGAGCGCGATGAAATTCTGCGTGAGGCGCTCGATCATTTGTCGGTGGACGATCGGGAGATCATTCATCTTGCGTTTCAAGACGGGTTATCCCGGCGGGATATCGGCACGATTCTCAACAAGCCTACGGTGAGCGCCGTTACGTCTCACCTGCATCGCGCCATCAGCAAATTGAAAGGAATCATCACGAGACAGGGCTACTTTGCAATGGAACAGAATAGCGGGCGGAAGTAAACACCATGGAATCCCACGACGAACAAGCCGGCGAGCATCTCTGGAATCAGATCGAGAAGCTCAAACAGGCAAGACTATCAGACGAACACATTGCGTCTGACGGTTCTGGCGATCTGTCGTCCGTGGTGGCTTCCATAGATCGCGTTATGCGTAAGGAGATTAGCCTATCCGATGGGCGGCCGGCGGCGCGAGGTCGCCTCCAGGCAGCTATCGAAGCCGACATCGCAAAGCAGAAAGAACACAGGAAGTCTCGCTTTCGTCTTCCCCTGTTCTGGCTTGATTTTCGGCGACATCAACGCTTCGTCTTTACGTCACTCATCCTTGTGCTGGCGCTCAGCGCGCTTGCCTACGAAGCCTGGAACGAATACCAGAAGGCGTACTGCCATACGGTAATCACCTCTCCAACCAAGCAGTAATTTTTCCAATCCCCCTTGCAGCATCTTACGGCAAGGGGAGGCCAGAACGCAATCCGCACGGTCCAAAAATCGAAAGAAACGAACGCAGTTAGCCATCGGCTTATCCAAAATCCATGGTTTTACGCACCGAGGAGGCTTTGCATCATGAAACGACTGTCTATGAAGATGACGGCGGCAGGAATTCTCACCTTACTTTGTGGCGCTTCCCTCGCCAGCCGAGCACAGACGTTCGGCACGACCAGCCTGGTTTCCGACGGCTTCGTCCCCGCCTCCGTCATCGATCCCAATCTCATCAATCCCTGGGGCATCTCGTTCAGCCAGGGCAGTCCGTTCTGGATCTCGGACAACAACGCGGGCGTCAGCACGCTTTACAGTGTGAATCCCGTGACCAATGCCGCTTCCATTGTGCCTCTGGTGGTCAGCATCCCGCCCGGGGGTGGGACCGGAACCCCCACGGGCCAGGTATTCAATGGAACGCCGGAGTTCAGAAACGGGCATCCCAAGTCGGATGTTTTTCTCTTCGTCAGCGAAGACGGAACTGTTTCCGGATGGCAGGGGGCGTTGGGAACCAGCGCGGAGACTTTGCAGGTCGCTTCCGCCGCCAATGTATATAAAGGTTCTGCTCTGGCGGTCGTGGGGGGCCACACCTATCTGTATGCCGCGAACTTTCGTACTGGAAACATCGACGTCATCAAGGGCGCGGCGGGAGACCCCACCCTGACCGGGACCTTCACCGATCCCGGCATTCCCAACGGCTATGCCCCGTTTAACATTCAGAACTTAAACGGCAAGCTGTATGTGACCTATGCCCTGCAGAACGGGGCGAAACACGATGACGTGGCGGGGGCGGGCCATGGTTTCGTGGATGCGTACGATCTCAACGGCAACTTCCTCGGAAGAGTAGGATCGGGCGGCGCGCTCGATTCGCCCTGGGGGCTCGCCATCGCTCCAGGGTCCTTCGGCGCATTTGCCGGCGACCTACTTGTGGGCAATTTTGGGGACGGAACGATCAACGCCTTCAATCTCACGAGCGACAGCTTTGTGGGGCAGTTGAAGGACATCAACAACAACCCGATTGCGATCGACGGGCTCTGGGGCCTGGCGGTCGGCAATAACGGAGGCGCGGGCAGCTCCAACCGCCTGTACTTTACGGCCGGTACGGATGGCGAGCAGCATGGGCTGTTCGGAAGCGTTCAATCGGTGCCGGAGATGGGCGGCATGGCGCAGTTTTTCATCGTCGGGCTCACCAGCGCCGGGGTGCTTCTCCGGCGCAAAAAGTCCGGTAAGACGCGAAACGGAAAGGGAGCGTAGCACGCCGGTCTCTTTACCCAACGCGAGGCCGGTTCCATACGGAGCCGGCCTTAAAGATTGCGCATGAGGA
>JBBRKX010000631.1:0-3956 GCA_038231675.1 Chthonomonadales bacterium
CTAAAACGCTTCGAGACAGTCAGAAATACCCCTTTGTCCATACGCAGGCAGGCATGTTGGAAATGGCGGCGTCCATCGGATCGAACGTTGGGCTCCTGCTGGACTGCTGGCACTGGTATACATCGCATGGCGTCCTGAGCGAGATCGAGTCGTTGGATCCCAAAAAAGTCGTCTATGTGCATGTGAACGATGCGCCCGACGGCGTGCCGATCGACGAACAGGTCGATAATGTACGCGGTCTGCCAGGCGAGACCGGCGTCATCGATATCCGGGGATTTTTGCGAGCTCTGCGGCATATTGGATACGATGGTCCCGTTGCTCCGGAACCATTCCAAAAAGCGTTGGGAGATCTTCCGGATGACGCGGCGCGCATTTCCGTGGTCGGAAATTCCATGCGGTCCATTTGGAAAGAGGGTTAATGCCGGGGCGAATGCCGTGATAAGGCATGCATAAAGTACATGCGGGCAATTTCAAGAACATTTTCCCTGTTAAGGCGTCCAATGGATTGGCTGTGGAATTCGCCCCAATCCACACAGCCGACTTCAGCGCCGATTTTGCTTTGACTTCAAGGATGTCAGGAGGATTGGAATGTTATCTCGACGGATCGGTTGGATAAGCGCCGGCTGCGCTTTGAGTTTCATGTCGCTTGGGATCCTGGGATGCGGCAGCAACAATAGCCTGGGGCCGGGCGCGAACACCACGAGCAAAGAGCGTGTGTTCAATGGCTTGATCGGCGGCCCGGGCAATGGAACGGTAGATGTGTTTCAGCGAAACGTTGCTATCGATCAGCCCGCGGTGCCTTTTGGCGGCGTATCGTCCTACGTGACGGTGGCAGCCGGCAATGGCGTGGATACAAATGTGTATCTGGGCGGTACAAGCGCCAGTCCTCTGGCGCCCGTGAATTCCGTGAATCTGAGTCCGAACACAAATTATACGATTGGAGTAGTGGGAATCTCCGGGCAGACTACGGGACCCACGCGAACGCAGATCATCCAGTATACGGATACGCCCCCGAATCTGACCGGAAACGCGAATGCCGAAGTCCGTATCATCAATGCGTTGCCGAATTCGCCGACCGGAGGGATCAGCCTTTACAACGGGGCGTCGAATACGGTGATAACGGGTTTTTCGAATATCGCCTATCCGAACGATTCCGGTTATCAGGGAATTCCCGCCGGCTCCTACAGTCTCGTTGCGCGTGACAATGCGGGAAATACGATTGCGACCGCCGCGGGCGCTACCCTGGCGGCGGGACATGCGTACACGCTGGTTCTTACGGGGCAAGGAAACGGCGGCGCCCCGGCGTCGAAACTGACCGGCGTGCAAGATCAGTAGACCGGTGTGGCAAAAGGAGTAAGTTCAGATCTGTGGAGCGGCTCGGGGAGCCGCTCCACTTTTTCGTGCGGAGTAGTCGCATCGTGGGGGAGTTAAGGCGGGGGTACGACGCCGATCGTCAGCAGGATATTCGCATAAATGCGTTGTTCCCCGGTGGCGATGACGAGGGCCACCGTCGGATTGCCGACCGCCTCATAAAAAGCGAATCGCTCGACCGGCTCGATCTCTATTCGATGCTGCAGAATGTTGCGGAACTCCGCGAATACCGGGGGCTCGGATCCATCTGCGGTTTGCATGACATGTGCGGCTTCCAGGGGGATCGCGCCGACAAGCGCGCTAAGAACGTCGGTCGCCGAAACAAGCCCCGGGGCGAGGTTCAAATAAACGATATCCGCATTCGGGCCCGCAGTGGTCGAACAGGGATAATTGCCGTCCGCGATCAAGACCTGCGAGCCGTGACCGGCGGCGGCGAGGGAGCGAAGGATATCGGGATGAAGCAGAGTCGACTTAAGCAATGAGTTGGCCTCCTGGTTGGCGTAAGGTGAGCGCGCTGTCCTATAGTTCGGCAGGAAGGCTTGAGATACCTGGGTTGGTTGCACCATGGGGCTCGAATCGACTTAAGACGTAATAAGCCGGCCGTTTTACAGTCCGGTCGGTAATTTTTTTTTGAATTTAGATGGAAACATGCAACTTCAACCAGGGTTCGGCGTCATACCGAGCAAGACACCGGTCATACGCTCGGTCAAGCTGTAAAGAAATCGAGCACGTGAATGAAGGAGGGTTCCAATGCCCACCGAATTTGATCCAGATTTTTTCAGAATGTCGCAAGATGCATCCTTCTCCGATAGCGGAGCGGACGATGATCTATGGGCTCTTCTGAGCGCCTATATCGATGGAGAGGCAACGCCGGAGGAAGCAGCGAGTGTTGAGGTGATGCTGCGCACCGATCCCGCGTACGCACGCGAATTCGCCTTTTTAAAGATGGCTTCCACTACGGCGCAGGGGATGCCAGAAGTGGAGCCACCCGCTTCGCTCCGTGATTCGATATTTGCGGCGACGACACGGCGACAGTCCTTTGCGCAACGCGCCCTTGCCGTTTGGGTCGATTTTCGGCACAAGCTTACTCCCCAGGTGGGGAGATATGCCATGCCGGCTGCGGCTTTTGCCGGCGCCGCGCTGGTGGCCGCCGTCGTTTTGCCGGGAATGTTTTCTCCTGGTCGGAGCGTAATCTCTCCAGTTAGGCCGGGAAACACCGATACTACACGTACGGTCGCTCAGGTGATCGCTCCAACGCCGGTAGTCGATCCCAATGCGGGGTTGCATATGTCGCCGTTGAAGCATGTCATGTCACTGGCAATCATTGCGCCACCGGTGCGTTCCGTCACGCCAAACATGCCGAGCCGAGGGGATGAGTCGGGGAGCCATGGCGTGCCGAATGTTGTTAAGCAGGCGCATAACTTCTTGGTGAAGGGTCCGGCGCCTAAACATAAGGCTTCATCGGATGGACTCGAGGCTCCCACCGCGCCGCCGAATACGGATGTCGCTTACGCTCAGGATGACCCGCAGCGTCAGAAGCCACATACGCTTGCACTGGCGTCCGCCGGTCCATCGACGGATGTTCTGGGACCGGATGTTAGGGTAAATTCGAATCCTGCTCCACCGGTCATCCCGCCCATTGCGCCGCGGGAAAAGAAGATCATCGTTGCGAGCCTGACCTCTCTGTCGCCGGAGATGCGTCATATCCCGACGGGAGCGGCTATCGCGCGAATGAGCGAGGAAGCGCGGCTGAACTATTCGCCGGAAGTCGCGCGTGGAAGTGAGCGTGGGGAAGCGACCGTGTCGCTGGTCAGCCACTTCTAAGGCCGACATCCTCACGCACTAAATTAAATAGTCTGTCATCATGAAAACAAGACTGACATACCGGACGAAGCGCGAAAGCGGCGGGGTAACCCGCCGCAGCCTCCGAAATTTTCGGAGATGCGCCGCAGCCGTCCTTACAGTCTTGCCCATCATGGCCACGCCCCTACACCCCGCTATAGCGCAGAGTGGACCGGTCTCGCCACATCTCCTCGATATCCCCGGCCTTGTAGGAGAAGGTTCCGGAATCCTGGGCGCCGCTCAGCCTTCCGCAGCTCCTTCCGATACCCCGGGCGCCGGCTGCTCCGAACTCCTGCGTGGAAATGGCACACGCCTTGGTTACACGCTTTCTCATGGAAACGTGATCCAGGGGACAGTGAGCGTCCATGCTGGTGGGCAGGTTCTCGCGATCAACCGCGATTTCTGGCTTGATCCCACGAATGGAACGCTTTATCTTGCTCAGGCAGTTCGCCAATTCGACACCGTAAGCGTTTATTACCGTTACCTTCCCGCGGGAGACGCGCAACGCCAGGCTCTGACGGTGCCGGCGCTGCAATTCAGCCTCGGTGGATCCGCAAAGCTCGGCTTCCTATACAACATGGCGCCAGGCGGACAGGGCGCGAACATATCCACGTACGGTCTCGCCCTGAACAGCAGCCTTGGCCACGGAGGTCTGGGGAGTTATGGAGGGCTGTTCTATTTTTCCCATGGCCAGGCCGGCAACAATCTGGTGACTTCGCCGGGCGCCATCGGCGCCAAGACCC
>JBBRKX010000632.1:0-3951 GCA_038231675.1 Chthonomonadales bacterium
GAAGGGCGAATTTGTCTTTCTGGTTGGACCTACTGGAGCAGGCAAATCTACGGTGCTCAAGCTTCTATACCGTGAGCAAAAGCCCACGAGCGGAGCTATTGTGGTGGCGGGCCAGGATCTTGTTGCGATGCGACCATCGCATATTCCCTTGTTTCGTAGAAAGATCGGCGTTGTTTTCCAGGACTTTGGCCTGCTGCCGAATAAGTCTGTTTATGGGAACGTGGCATTCGCACTGCGGGTGATTGGAGCGCCTCGAGATACGATCCGTCGTCAGGTGCCTCGCGTTCTGGAGATGGTCAGCATGTGGCATCGACCGGATGCGTTTCCGCACCAGCTTTCCGGCGGCGAACAGCAGCGCGTGGCGATCGCAAGGGCCCTTGTGAACGATCCTCCGCTGCTGCTTGCGGATGAGCCTACGGGAAACCTGGACCCGGATACTTCGATGGGAATCGTCGATCTGCTCAACCACATCCATATTCGGGGAACCACGGTGCTGGTGGCTACACACGATGTCGCGATCGTCGACCAGATGCAGAAACGGGTACTCGCCTTCGAGCGCGGGAGGCTGGTCCGGGATGAATGCAAAGCAAATTACCGGCCGGACGCTCCGGTGTTCACGGAGGCGGTAAAGTGGGGCTGAACAGTCTGTTTTTTCTTATTCAAGAAGGATTTCAGAATATACGGAGAAACGGTCTGATGTCGCTGGCGGCCCTGGGAACGGTGTCGATCGCCATGACTGTCCTGGGCGGGTCGTTATGGATGGCAAACAGAGTACATGAGATGGCCCTGGTGCAGCCGCAGAAGTTCAACGAAATCGATGCGTTCCTTGGCGCGGAGGCCGGCCGGCCCATTGCTATCGCTCTCCAGCGCAGGCTGCAAACTCTGCCGACGGTTCGGCGCGTCACGCTGATAACCAAAGAGTTCGCGTGGGCGCAGTTGCAGGCGGAAGAGCCGAAACTGACGGATTCCATGCCCGAAAATCCTTTGATGGACAAGGTCGAGATCGAAGCTGCCGACGTGGGCGCGGTAGGCGTTTTGGCCCACACCCTGCGGGACCGGTCGCAATTTCCCGAAATAAAGCAAGTAAACGACGCGAACGAAACGGCGCGCACGTATGTGGAGTTTGCACGGATCGTCAAGATAATCGGGGGAGCGGTCTGCACAGGACTGTTCGTCGCGACGCTCTTCATTGTCCAGAACACGATCCGTCTTACCGTCTTTGCCCGCAGACGTGAGATTCGAATCATGCAGCTTGTCGGCGCAACCGCGGGATTCATCCGATTTCCTCTCCTTTTGGAAGGCCTCTTCCATGGAGTGGTGGGAGCCGTCATCGCCAGCGGTCTGGTTCTGCTCGGTGCGAATCGGCTTGTGGAAATGCTCAATCAAATTCACTCGCCTTTGCTGCCTGATGTGCCGACTCAACTCGGGCCAATTCAGGTTCTTGTAGGACTGATGTGTATCGGCTCTGTTGTGGGACTGTTCGGCAGCTATCTTTCGATGCGCAGGTTCCTTAAACAGGTTTAGACTTTAGACCGCTGGAAGAATCAAGCGGTCATATCTCCTTGCTCTCGGTCAGGAATCACAAACTATGCTTCCTTCTTCCCACGCAATATTCCGCACTTTTCTCCTCGTTGGTTTGTTAGCCCTGCGGTTGGATGTGAGTGCTTCCGCTAAGCAGAAACATGGCCACCATCCCTCGCATCACGCGAAACAAGTGATCTCATCCGCGCAGGCCAGGAGCGCACGCCAGAAAAAGATCCAGCTTGGCGCGAAGCTTCATGGGCTGCACAGCCACATGCACTCGGTCCGTGCGAAACTCCACAGCGCCAAGGTGAAGGAAAATCGGATCGCCGAGAGCATTGGGACCGTTCAGGCCCGTTTAAAACGGACACGAGCCCGTCTGGCGCGTGTGAACAATCGTCTGGCAAGGATCGCCTCGGAGCATGTGGTGGTAGTAAGGCGGCTTGAAACAACCGAGGAGCGGCTGGCGACCAGACGGAGACTTTTAGGGGCGCGCATTCGCGATACGTATCAGCGCAGCCAGACGACCTACGCGCAAGTCATGTTACGCTCTCGCTCCGTACACGACCTGCTCTCTCGCGGCTACTATGTCCGACAGATCGTGCATAGCGATGCAGAGTTGGTTCATGGCGTTCAGCAGGACGTGAAACAGATCGAAGCGGACAAAAAAATCATCGAGGCGCAGGCGGAGGAGCAACATACGCTTGCCGCCGAGTACGAGGAACAAAAGCAGCAGTTTGCCGAGGATCTCGGGAAGGAACAGCAGCTCCTCCATAACGCGCGGGTCGTGAAGGCGGAAGTCGAGCAGGAACTGGATGACCTGGAAGAAGAAGCCAACGCGATGACGGACCGCATTCGGAATCTTTCCGATATGCTCCGGCAGCGGCAGGAGGCGGAGCGCCAGGCTGCGATAGCAGCGCGAGCCGCCCGCAGGCATCATAAGCCTTCTCCCGGCCAACAGGATGAGGACGACAACGACCCTGAAGTTCCTGGAGTATGGCATGGATCTTTTATACGTCCCTGTTCGGGCCCTGTAACGTCGGGGTTCGGTTACCGGTATCACCCAATTCTCCACCGGCGCAAACTCCATACCGGAATCGACTTTGGAGCGCACTATGGCGCCGCTATCCATGCGGCGGGTGGAGGAACGGTAATTTTCGCCGCGTATACTCGGGGCTATGGAAATTGCGTTATCCTCGACCATGGAAATGGTACGACCACTCTCTATGGGCACTGCTCATCACTGGGCGTGTCCGAAGGGCAGGTCGTTTCCCAGGGTCAGACGATCGCCAGGGTGGGCGCAACGGGTATGGCAACCGGGCCTCACCTGCACTTCGAGCTCCGCCGAAACGGAGTGCCGGTCGCGCCGAATTAGGGCATTTCCCATTTCTGCCTGGATTTTCCGGGCCACGGCGCAGGCTTGAGGGGAAGGGTGCGCCAAAAAATAGGGTAACATATGCCCATGACATCTTCCAACCGTCGGCCCGGTTCCCAGGCCTCCGGCGCAAGCCGCCCAACTGAATCCTCGCAGGTTTCGAACTCTTCCATCGCTCAAGTAAAACCTCACAACGGCGTCTCCTCACTTCAATTGTCCGGCAGGCCGGTCGCCCCGCTTTTGCTCGATGTTCCTATCGGGACGCGTGAGGAGCAGATCACCCGAGCGCGCGAGAAGGGGATCACGTTGTTCCGTCTGCGCGGGGTGGACCTGGGCTGGACAGGGCCAGGACGCTTCGATTACAGACCCCTGGACGCACGATTGACCGCCCTTCTTGGCGCGGATACGCAGTCAAGCGGACTGATCGACGTGACGGTCGATCCACCGGAATGGTGGCTTGCCGCCAATCTCCCCGAGTGCGCCGGGTTCGCGATAAAGGCAGAAGCGGAAGAGACCGATCTATTCGTTTCGTGGGCCTCCACGAAGTGGCGAAGCGAAGCAGGCGATGCGCTGGAGAGGATGATCCGCCACATTGGCCGTTCCCCCTGGGGGCGTCGCTGCATCGGTTGGCAGATCTCCGCGGGAGAGGACGGCGAATGGAGACATTACGGCGCCGCCAACCTACCGGATAACGGCGCGAGGATGCTCCTGGCGTTTCGGAACTTTGCTCTGGACAAGTATCGGCACAACACGGGACTGCTGAAGAAGGCGTGGTTCGATACCCGCGCCGATTTCGAGAAGATCCGCTGCCCCGGTGTCAGGGAGCGCGCTCAAACTTCCATGGGGCTGCTGCGCAACCCGTTTCGATCGCGCTACATCCTGGACTATTACGAATGCTTTTATGCGGCGCAAACGGCCTCGATCCTTCACTTTTGCAAGATCGCGAAGGCGGCCTCGCTGCGGAGCACCATCGTCGGATTGTCTTTCGCAAAACTTGTAGGACGTGTCACCGGCCAAGAGGGGGGATACGCCTATCCCGATGCCGTGCTCGATTC
>JBBRKX010000633.1:0-3939 GCA_038231675.1 Chthonomonadales bacterium
CGACCTCTACCAGGTGCACAGCTGGGATCCGCTGACGCCGATCGCCGAGAGCACCACGGTGGCGTACAGCAGCGTCAGCATCCGGATGCCGCCGATACGGTCGGCCAACGCCCCCCCGACCGGCCTGAGAAACGAGCCCGCGATAATGAACGGCCATGTCCAGAGACCGACCGCGGCCTTGGGCGCATCGTACTGATCGACGAAGAAGGTGTTGAAGAACGAAGACAGACCGACAAAGCCGCCGAATGTGACGAAGTAGAGGAGGCAGAACCACCAGGTGTCCGGATTGGTAAGCACCGAAGCGTAATCCGAAATGCGGGAAGGCCGCGATTGGACCGGCGGATCCTTGGCCAGCACCGTGAAAACGATGAGGGTGAGCACGACCGGAAAGGCGAGCATGCCCATGACCGCGTGCCAACCGTACGCTTTGGCGAGCATCGGCGCAAAGATCGTCGCCATGACCGTACCGGAATTACCCGCTCCGGCGATTCCCATGGCAAGCCCTTGAAGATGCGGCGGATACCACCGGGAAGCAAGCGGCAACGATACGGCGAAGGAAGCGCCCGCCAGCCCGAGGAAGAATCCTATGAAAGCGAGCGAGCCATAGGTAGTGCCCATTTGCCAGCCTACAAACAGGGGAACGAGAGTAAATAGCAGCGACACCATCCCGACGCGCTTGGAATTGAACCGGTCGACGAGCACGCCCAGCACAATACGCCAGAAGCCTGCGGCAAGCAGAGGGATCGCGATAAGCGTCAGCTTCACGCTCGCCGGATAACCGTTCGCGACAGGCTGAAAGGTTTTTCCCGATCCGGCCAGCATGGCGGCCGGCTTGAGAGAAAGCACGTTTTCATTAGGATTGCCGAGAGCGGTGGACGCTACATCGAGATGGATGAGCTTGGAACTTGCGTTCACCGCCGCGATCGTAGCGGGATCCGCCGTGTTGATGACAAACTTTTCCACCGGCTTGACGCTTGCCCGTGTGGCGACTGCCGGACCGCCCGGCTTGATCAGGAGATTCCTGATGGTCGCCGGTTGGTCGGCCTTGAGCTTCGGATTTTCGGCTCGTGTCTGCGGACTCTTAATGATGAGCGTATACTGATCCGCAGTTCGCACCAGAGCGCTGGGAGTGACTCGCAGGTTTACGCCCGTAAGCGCGGCGTCTGAGGCGATGAACGGCATCAATGCGCCGAGAATGACCCAGACCATGAATGAGATGTCGAAATGCAAGAACGCACTGAATAGGGACGGCGCGTGACCGCCGCGCTTGAGGTCGCTGAGCTTCATAAGGGTTCTCCTGCTACTGAACGTAATCCGTTATTGGCTCAACATTGAGGGGGTGCGGCGACGCAAGATAAGAACGGAAAGGCGGCGTCATCGCCTGTGATCGTCCTCTTCCCATTCGACCAGTCCGACGTCTATGACCACGGTGCCCAGGACACCCATAGCGGCCGCGAGGAACAGCTCGAGCTTCGTACCGCCGGGGATATCGTCCTTTATGGCCAACTCGACGTGGCTGGCTCCCTGCGGACCGATTGGGAGATAGCGGCGGACCTTGCCATCTCCAAGCACGCTGATATAGATGAGTTGATCCGAGGCGTTGCCTGCCCGAAGGTACATGAGCACGGCTTTCTTGCCCTCCGGAATCGTGTAGACAAGGTCCGGACTGATGAGATGCGGATTCATAAGTCCGTTGCCCATAAAGGGATACACGCCTTGCAGCAAAATCGGGCGCGCCCGTCCATCCCGGAAAAGGGAGTCGAATCGATCCGCCGACATCCAGCTCATAGTCACCTCGATAATTTCTGATGGGCGGGGTTGCTGAAGGAAAACAGCAATGAACCGCCTTCCGGCACGGGCGACTCCAGGATAGGGATGCCGCAAAAAAGGACCGACCCATCGTTTGCACTTCGGCTGCGATCATCTCGCTGCGAAATGCCAACGTCTGCGTCGGCCCTCTAGAAATCTTCTGCTGAAATCGTCTTTTCGGTGCGCCGCGGATCATCCCGCCCGCACCTGTCTTATTAAAGATACCATACGAATATGACAATCGTATGACAGACGCACTAATTTTCGGCGCGTTCCGGTGTTTTCGCTAGGGCGTGCGTGATCAGAGCGACCCCCACGAACGCCAGGCCCACACACGAAACACCTTGCCAGCGTGCGACACTCCATCCGTAGGAGGCAAGGAGAGACCCCGCAGAACCGCCCATGAAATACGAAACCATGAAGACCGTGTTGAGGCGGCTATGCTCGCTGGAGGAGAGCGCGTACACACGGGTCTGATTGGATACCTGCGCGGCCTGCACTCCCAGGTCGAGCAGAATTACGCCCAGCACCAGTCCCCACAGGTGCAGACCAAAGCGGTAAAAGACGATCCAGGAGATCAGGACGACCCCTGCCATCCAGCCGACGAGGCGACGCGGACTGCCTTTGTCCGCGAGCCTGCCGAATATCGGGGCCGCCATGGCGCCCGCCGCGCCCACCAGACCGAAAAGTCCGGCCACCTGCTCGTTGTAATGATAGACGGGGCTTTCCAAAAGAAATATGAGAGTTGCCCAGAAGGCGCTGAACGCCCCAAACAGCAGGCTGCCGCTGAGAGCCGCCTGGCGAAGGACGGGTTCCCGGCGGGCAAGCGGAACAAGAGACCGAAGCAGCTGCCCGTAAGACATCGACGCGGTAGGCACGCTTTGGGGCAGAACGTAGCGCAGAGTGACGCCCAGGAGAATCATCAGCCCGACAGCCATCCAATAGACAGCCCGCCAGCCGTACGCATGGCTGATGAACCCGCTTAATGTCCGCGATAGCAGGATGCCAAGCAGCAAGCCGCTCATCACTACTCCCACGGTTTTGCCACGGTTCTCCGGTGTGGAAAGTTGGACCGAGAAGGGGATCAATACCTGCGGCACCACCGTTGTGATTCCGACCGCGAGGCTTCCAAACGTGAGCATCGCCAGGTTCTGGGCCAGCGCGGTGGCGGCCAGCGCAAACGTGACAAGCGTCAGAAGGAGGACAATGAGCTTTCTGCGCTCGACAATATCCCCCAGAGGCACGACCAGCAATAAACCTGTTGCATACCCTATTTGAGAAGCGGTCGGAATGAAGCCGATCTGTCGAGCGGAGGCATGGACGCTGTGCCCCATCTGTGCGAGAAGCGGTTGGTTGTAATAAAGATTTGCGACGGAAAACCCCGCAGCGACCGCCATGATGAGGACGATGCGGCGGTTTGAGTCGGCGTTCATCGGATGTGCATCCGGGGCGGAAGAAGACAAATCTGAATATCCTATCCGACTGGCGATAAAAAACCCTTGCCGGGAAGCGACAAGGGTTAGAACTTGGCGACACGTTCAGACGATCATGGCCTTTGCGCGTCATCCGGTAAGTGCAACTTTCGATATCGAACGCGTCACCAACCTGAATACAAGTTTCAAGACGTAACCAGAGTTCTCATTGTTCCCGGGAAACCATTTTTTTGACCGGCGACCTGACACGGGCAGGGTGCGCTTTGTTTCGTCGAGGGTTCCGGCGGCGCGTTGCTTTCGGAAGTTGGTAAGAGTGGTATGGGTGATGCCGGTGCTTTTGAGGAGACGACCGATCTGTTCTGGCTGGGTGCATGCGTCGGCTTCGTTATAGGATCTTGATTTTGAAGGCGCGTGGATAGCGGTTTCCGAACTCAGAGTTGCCGGGGATAACGTGGGGATTTGGGATCTGTTCTTCGGACGCATTGCGGCCGTCGCTTGGGTGTGGATTAGGATCTTTCGAAAGAGAAGACACAGAGATTGTTTCCTTTCCCGCCCTTGTTGCGGGTGAAGTAGACCTTTACCGAACTGTCTCGCTCTATATTGGCACAAAGGGAGCGTCGCCTGTGGCTCGCCGATCCTCGGCGTAGCAGCGCCCTTGTCCGGTAGAGCTTCCGCCGCGTCGCGCACCGCGATGAAC
>JBBRKX010000634.1:0-3926 GCA_038231675.1 Chthonomonadales bacterium
GACGGCGTTCTGCCTCAGATAGAGTGCTCCCGCCGTGGTGAAGGCGGCGAGCACGAGGGCAAGGGAGAGCAGGGCGAGGCGTGCGGAAAGCATTCGGGCGCGCAGGGTGGGCATCTTGGGTATCCTCCGTTGGGCAGGGAGGCGGCGGCGTGGTTCCTTGCCGTAAATCACCCATTGGACGGGAAGCACGGAATTTTAGTTACTATTCGGTATTCATCCTCTATCGCAAAGAACCTTTCTTTTTAAAGCAAAAAATGCAAAGAGGGGACTACCGTTGCCGGATAGTCCCCTCAATAAAGAAAACACACTGCCAGGTAAATCACCGGTATCCCATTCGAATCATCCGCGCATCATGGTGGTGCGCGGCTTAATTTCGCCCTTAGATATTAACCGTGATAGTGCAGATCGATCTGCCACTGACCACGCCGACGGTAGGAGTCATCTCGATCCTGCCGACGTCGATCGTCACGGTCTCGCTGCCGGTAATCGGCTCGATCTCGCGACCGATAGTCGTCCTGGTAGCGTCTTCGGTAGTCGTCTCGATCTCGCGACCGGTAATCATCCCGATCTCGGATCTGTCGATCATCATAACGGTAGCTCCGCTCATAACCATCACGTTGACGGTAGCTGTCTCTATCGGCCGCCTTCGCGGACGTCGATCCAACAACCCCGATCAAAAGGGTAGATACGCCAATTGTAGCCGCCCATTGAATCAAGCGTTTCATCTTGCCTCGCACTCCTTTCAAACCGTCCAGTCTCTAGAGATGGGCGCTGGAACCTTACATCCCATAGTAAACGTTGCCGGAATTTCTTTGTGACAGAGGGGAATTACGGCGCGCCGGACAGCACAAGGAGTCGAAAGCAAGGTTAATGGCTGTTGAGCCAATGGCGCACATGCGCATGCTTGCGATGCACGTAGTTATGGGCATGCGCTCCGGTATGGCGAACGACATTCTTGGCGTGAACGCCTTTGCGATGCAGATAGTGGTGTGTGGCTGCCGCCGTTTTATCCATATCCCCTTCGGCACGGCTGTATTGTGCCGGGAAGGCAAGCAAGAAGAGCGCGGCAATAAGGCCATATTTTGGGATGTTCATGGTTTTCCTTTCCTCTTCGGTCCTGCTATCATAACGGTCTCAGCAGTGCCCGCGCCATACTGACGAAAAGGAGGGATATTCGGTTCCACGGAACTTTTGCAAGCATCAGGCGGCAGTGGCGGCCGGCTGATCCAGCGCCTTCAAGAATGCCGTGACCACCAGGGGATCAAAATGCGTTCCGGAAAGGGCCTGAATATGCGCGAAAACGCGATCGGTGGACCAGGCTTTGCGGTACGGCCTGTCCGAAGTGAGCGCATCCCATACGTCGACGACCGCGAATATCCGAGCGGCGAAGGGTATTTCATTGCCTTTCAATCCTTGAGGATAACCGGCGCCGTCCCATTTTTCATGGTGGCAATAAGGGATATCGAGCGCCGGGCGGAGGAAGCTGATCGGGGAGAGCATCCGAACGGCGAAGAGGGGGTGCTGTCGCATCTGGTCCCACTCCGCTTCGGTGAGTGCTCCTGGCTTGAGAAGAATACTGTCTGGGATTCCCATTTTACCAATGTCATGTAGAAGCGCGCCGCGCCGAACATGCGTGAGTTCACTCGTGCTCATGCCGAGGGATCGCGCCAGTGTCAGCGTCATCTCGGTCACTCTTCGACTGTGTCCTTCGGTTTCTTTATCCCGCAAATCCAGCGCCCGCGACCATCCCGCGATGGTGGCGTCGTACGCAAGCGTCAGTTCCTCATTGGAGTGCTGCAGGTCTTGGAAGAGCGTTGCATTGTCGATCGCAATGGCGCATTGCCCCGCGAGAACCTAGAGGAAAGAGAACCATTCGGGGTCGGATTCGATCGGCAAACTATGGTAGATCTCAAGAACGCCGCATTGTTGTCCTCTGGCCACGAGCGGGACGGCCTGGTAGGCGACAAAATCGTCCTGCCGTGGTGCATCAGGGCCAGGAGGCCGGCCCTCCAACAGTCCTGGGAGCTGCCGAGCCCTATAGCACCGCGCTGCGTCGACCGGCAAATCGCCGTCGAGTGCGATCGGCTCCAGTTGGAAAGTATGGTTTTCAAGGCCTTGAGCCGACTGATGCAACAAACGATTCGAAGCCGGACAAAAGAGAAGCACATTCGCGGCGTCGACGCGCAACTGCCTGGTGACCTGCGTGAGGAACACCTGCAATATGGCGGCAAGGTCAAAGCTGGTCGTGATCGCCATATCGGTCGCATGGAGAGCGCTCAGTCGCTCGCGCTGCCTGGCTTCTCTTTCTTCCGCGATCTTACGTTCCGTGACGTCTCTGGAATTCACGACGACGCCGTTTAGACCGGGAACATGATTGAGATTGGTGGCGACCGACTCGATGTGCCTCCACGATCCGTCCTGGCCCCCGAAACGAAAGTGCGCCAATACGGTGGCTCCCGGGGTGGCGATGCATTCGCGAAAACATCCGCGTACCCGCTCCCGATCGTCCGGATGAACATATTGGCGGAACGGATCTAAGCCCACCATCTCCTCGGCTCGCAATCCCAGAATAGGTTTTACGGCAGAACTCTGATACTGGATGATGCCTTTGAGATCCAGGATAGTGACCAAGTCGGAACTGTTTTCCATGATCAACCGCAGGCGTTCCTCACTGGCCTTTATAGCGTCATCGGCTTTTTTATTCGCCGTGATATCCCGCGTGATCGCGATAAACTGCGTTACGCTTCCATAGTGGTCACGAACGGGAGTAACATCCACATGCACCCAGTAAGGATGTCCGTTTTTGTGATAATTGACGATCTCGCCTTCGAATGGATCGCCCGCCCGCCGGGCCTGGCTGAATCGTCGGACGGTTTCCGGATCCGTGTCCCACCCTTGAAGAAACGATCCTGGGGACTTGCCGATTATCTCGTCGATTTCATAGCCGCATAGCTTGAGAAACGCGTCGTTCGTCCATTCCACCTGTCCGGCGGCATCCGCGATGACTACGCCGCACGTCGACTTGCTGGCCACGAGCGAAAGTCTGCGCATCTTCTCGTGCATGGCGAGCATGCGTTCGGCCACGATGAGGCGCGCCTCCAGGTCCCCACGGTCAAAAGGCTTACTGAGAAGGTCATCGGCTCCGGCATGCAGCGCTTCCCTGCGATCTGAGGCTCCATCTTTAACCGTGAGGACGATGATGTAGGTATAACATCCGTCCGAATGATCGCGAATGCGCCGGCAGAGGTCGATACCGTTCATCTCCGGCATCATCCAATCCGTGATGACGATAGGGAAAGTCTGTTGTATTTGAAGCGACCAGGCATGCGCCCCGTTTTCGGAAAGCGTGACGTCATGGCCGAGCTTTTGGAGCGCCCCTCTGAGAATAAGGGCGGAAACGGGATCATCCTCGACGATGAGTATCCTCATCTGATTGGTTCCTTAAATGTTGCGAAAGGTCTCTGTTGGGCGGATATCCGGAGCCGAGGTGCTCGGAGAAAAAGCCATGTAGATGTGTTTCGGTTCAATACTGAGGTATCTTTAGGTCGGAACTTGTCCCTCACCGTTCCATCCCTTTTCGCCCTGTGCAACAGGTTTTACGGTAGAATAGGGGCCGCATCTCAGTTATGACCTAATGGGTATAGGGAATATTACCTATAATATCTGTCAGCCTCTTCGCATTTGAGAAACAATAAACCACAAATCTAGTTCTATCAGTGAGGATGGTAACCATGGCTTTGACGAGCGCCCCCAGCGGCGGCATCCTTTTTGCTTTCAGCCTTGTCGGAATGCTTGGAAGCCTCGCCGGTCCAGTCTTTGCGCAGGGGTTAGGGTGTGTTCCTTCCCCGTCCGAGGCCTTCGCGACGCACGCGCATGTTCGCATTGCCGCCCGTCGCGGTATCGATCGCCCGAAACAGTTTAGCCTC
>JBBRKX010000635.1:0-3914 GCA_038231675.1 Chthonomonadales bacterium
AGCGGGGTCCTGCGGCGGCATGTACACCGCGAACACGATGAGCTCCGCGATCGAGGCGATGGGGCTTTCCCTGCCGTATAGCGCGAGCGCGCCGGGCGTGTCCGCGGCGAAGGAGCGAGAGGCGTTTCTGGCGGGCAAGGCGCTTGTCGGACTGATCCAGCGCAACATCACTCCGCGCGACATCATCACCCGCAAATCGCTTGAGAACGCGTACACGGTGGCGCTTGCGCTCGGGGGCTCCACGAATGCGGTGCTTCATCTTATGGCGATCGCGCGAGAAGCGGAGGTCGAATGGACGCTGGACGACTTCGATCGCATCGGCGACAAGACTCCTCACCTTGCGGACCTCAAGCCCGGCGGCAAGTACGTTATGTTCGATCTTCATAAGGTGGGTGGCACTCCCGCGATCATGAAAGCGCTGCTGGACGCGGGGATGCTCCATGGGGACTGCATCACGGTGACCGGAAGGACGATCGCGGAGAACCTGGAAAAGGTTCAAAGCGTTTACAAGCGACCTCAGGTTATTGTGAAGCCGATGAACAAACCCATGTACGCTTCGGGCCATATCGTGATCTTGCGTGGCAATCTTGCGCCGGAAGCGGCCGTCGCCAAGACTGCGGGATTGAAAATTCGAAAAATAACGGGCCCGGCGCGTGTGTTCGATGGAGAAGAGGCGGCGTTCCAGGCGGTGAAAGACCGCTCCATCCATGCCGGCGATGTGATCGTCATTCGTGGCGAGGGCCCGGTAGGCGGCCCGGGCATGCGCGAGATGCTGGCGGTTACTGCAGCGCTCGTGGGCCAGGGGCATAGCGAAGATGTCGGGTTGATTACCGACGGCCGGTTTTCGGGCGGGACGCATGGGCTTGTCGTGGGGCACGTGGCTCCTGAAGCATGGGTGGGAGGACCCATCGCCTTGCTTCAAGAGGGCGATATCGTGACCATCGATGCCGAAAAGAAGGAGCTGTCGGTGGCTCTGGACGATGCGGAGCTGGCCCGGAGACGTGCGCATTGGGTGCAGCCCGCGCCCCGTGAGAAGCGCGGCGTGCTGGCGAAGTATGCCCGATGCGTCGGGTCGGCGTCCGAAGGAGCGGTCACGATGTGATCGTTGCGGGCGCGTGCCGAAGCGAGAACTGCAAAACAAGACCGGCTGGAGAATAAAGTCTATTCTTCAGCCGGTCTTGTTTTTGTTCGATCCGGATTTACCTGGCTCCCACGACCTGCCACGTGACCGAGACAGGCTGGACAATCTCTCCATAGGCGCCGGTCGGAGCATATCCGGAGGCGGCATCGTCTAAAAGAACGTACGCCACTTCGCCCGTGTTGATATTCTGATAAAGGAGATCCGGCTGTCCATCGCCGTCCACGTCCATCGATCCCCTCACTTTCCAACCCAGCGGACCGCCTTGAAGTATGAGGCCGAAGTGCTCCGGAACAAGACCGTTCATAAGATGGTAAGCGACGTCTCCCGTGGTGGTGTTCTGCCAGAGAAGATCCGGCTTGCCGTCTCTGTTAAGATCGGCAATCCCCACGATATGCCAGGAGGGATCGATGTTTCGGAAGATATATCCCCACTCTCCCGTCGAGGCGTAAGGAGGTTTGTCGGAGAGCAGAGTATAGGCAACGTCGCCTGTTTTCGCGTTCTGCCACAGCAGGTCGGGATGGCCGTCTCCATTCAAGTCGGGCGCGCCCACAATCTTCCATTGCAGAGGCTCTCCATGCAAGATATACCCGAAGCTGACCGGGGTCGTGCCTTTCACAATGGTATAGATGACATCTCCCGTTTTTGCGTTCTGAAACAGCAGATCCGGCATTCCATCTCCGTTTATATCGGGCTGCGCCACAAGTTTCCAGCTTGGCTCCGTAGGGATGGTCAACGTTCCGTATTCATTCAAAGGATTGAGGCCGTGCATGAAGGCCCACACCACGGCTCCCGTCACCTGGTCCTGGAGCAGAAGGTCCCCATATCCATCGTCGTTCAGATCGTAATCCGAGAGGACATGGTACTTTGCGATGAAGCTGCCCCCCTGAGACGACGTATTGATGTGACCCGTTACATATATATTGTTCGCGGGATCGAGGGCGCTTGATCCGCCATATGCGCCCGCGATGTAACTGGAATAGACAAGAGCTGTTTCGCTGGGATTGAGCTTGGCGACAAAAAGAGCGCTGGAGCCTGAAGCCAGTGTCGGCTGCAGTGCATTCGGCGTCGTAGGGAAGTCGATCGAACTGGTTGTCCCGGTCACATAGGTATCGCCGAAGGCATCTACCGAGATCCCGGTCGCCGAGTCGCCTCCGGTGCCCCCGAGGAAGGTGGAGACAATCAGGGTGTCGCCGGAAGGGCTGATGACCGAGACGAACGCCTCGCCATTGCTGCCTCCGAAGTTGATCGTTTGATACGCGCCCGGGGTAACGGGAAAGTCCGTGCTGTGCGTGCTTCCTGCTACGAAAACGTTCCCCAGGGCATCCAATGCGATCGCATTTCCGGAGTCGCTTCCACTCCCGCCGAGATAGGTCGAATAGATCAGGCCTGCCTTGCCGTACTTTGTGGGGTCGATTTTTGCGACAAAGGCGTCTAAGATGCCATTGAGCGTTGACTGGGCGCTGGGAGTAACGGGGAAATTATACGAGCCGGTAGACCCCGTAACATAAATTGCGCCGGCTGTGTCTACCGCAATCCCGTTTCCAGTGTCCGCGCCGCCTCCCAGGAAGGTCGAATAGACAAGAGAGGCAGCGCCTTGCGCCGTTGTATCCAGGACCGTGATAAAAGCGACGCTTGTGCCCGACGCCGATTTTTGCACCGCGCCCGCCGAGAGCGGGAAATTGGCGGACGCGGTATAGCCGGTCATATAGACCTTGCCCATCGCGCCCACGGCGATGCCATAGACGGTGTCGAATACGTTTCCACCGAGATAGGTAGAGTACATGAGACGGGAGCCCGTGGAATCGATCTTCGTCACAAAGCCCGTGTGACTGCTAACGGCGGGCGTAACCCGCTGATATGCGGTTGAAGTCGTCGGGAAATTGGAGGAGGTTGTCTGACCCGCCACGTACGCGGTCCCATCCGCATCTATCGCGATCGCATTGGGATTATCGGTTCCATTGCCGCCCAGGTAGGTGCAATAGAGCAGGGCAGTGCCCGCTGCATTCCATTTCGCGATAAAGCCATGAACCAGATTATCGGCGGGATTAGTGGATTGAAGCGCGTTTGGCGTGGTCGTAAGGTTTGTCACCAGCGTAGTTCCCGTGACGTAGGCATTACCGGCCGCATTCACGGCGATCGACGTTCCGATCTCACTGTCGAACCCGATTGCCTGGAAGGTCGAATAGGGCAGATAGGGATCGATGACAAGCGCGTGAGTCCGATCGTATCGCGCCACCTCAAAGTGCAGAGCGTTCGTTCCATCCATTGCAAACCTGCCCGCCACCCACTTCCTCCGGCCGGCGATTGTCTGATAGACCAGCGGCTTGTGCCAGCGTAGGCGAGCGCTTCCCATGGCGAGCACGAGGTCGCCGCTCCTGGAAACGGTCGCCTTGTCCGCGCCGTGAAAGGCAAGTCGGATTGTACGCGGATCATGGCCCGGAGAAACGATAAAATCGTATTCGAGTTTGCGGCCGTTGCCGTAGTAGACGACATCGATGCCGGGATAGACGTTTCCATATTTCACACGCTCATACTGATGCACATTGGTGCGCCAGAGGGTAGGATTCGCTCCTATCAGGTAGTTGGCACGGTAGCTTGTCTCGTGTTCCCCCGCCCCGCCCGCGTGGTTGTCGGCCGCCAGTAATCGCATCTGTAGGCATCGGAGCACTTGCTTCCCAACTTCTTGCTTCCCAACTTCTTGCTTCCCAACTTCTTGCTTCCCAACTTCTTGCTTCCCAACTTCTTGCTTCCCAACTTCTTGCTTCCCAACTTC
>JBBRKX010000636.1:0-3892 GCA_038231675.1 Chthonomonadales bacterium
CATGTTGTCGCGCAAATAGTCGAACCCATATTCGTTGTTGGTGCCGTATGTAATATCGCAGGCATACGCCTCGGCCCGACTGCACGGGCGGGCGTTCTCGTAACGCGGATCATCCGTCCCAAATTCCGGATCGTAGATGTACGAACCGCCTTCGTCGCCGGTCTCGGGAGACTGTCCCTGAATGATTCCGACCGACATTCCCAGAAGATGGTAGATGGGACCGTTCCAGACGGCGTCGCGCTTGGAAAGGTAGTCGTTCGCGGTTACGAGGTGCGCGCCTTTGCCCAGGAGCGCATTCAGGTAGATAGGGGCCGTCGCGACCAACGTCTTGCCTTCCCCGGTCCGCATCTCCGCGATGCGCCCGGCCTGCAAAACCATCCCGCCGATCATCTGCACGTCGTAGTGCCTCAGGCCGATCGTGCGCTTGGCCGCCTCACGCACGAGCGCGAACGCCTCGGGAAGGACCGAGTCGAGAATAGGATCGTAGATCTTTCGGTCCTCATCACGGCGCTTGGCGTCGAGGAGAGAACTCCAGCTCTCTTCCACAACCTCGCGTTGCTTCTTATATTCGGTTTGAACACGATCGCGAAGCGCATTCGTTTTGACCTTGAGCTGCTCGTCCGGCAGTTTGGAATACTCCGCTTCAAGATCATTGATCTTGTTGGCGATCGCGCGGTACTTACTGATCTCGCGTGCGTTGCTATCGAACAGCTTGCTCAAGAAACTGGGTAATGCGACCATGATTAAGGTTCACCTCGGGACGGAGCACAGCGGTCGTGCAGATATCGTGTCGGAATAAAGTGTCGGCGGAATCGTCAAGGGGGTTCAGCCGTAATAGTATACCACGGTCCCTATACGTAGTCAAACCATCATAGGGTTTCCACACGACGTACAAACGACGCCTCGCCTCTCATTATGGAGCCATCAGGGGAACATATCGAACGGGCACAATACCGGTTTCCATGGAACCATTTCGTGCTTTTGCCTGCCTGTCTGCCCCGGCAAGCCGGGTATTGACGTGGAGGCCTCCCCGAAGTACAATGAGCCCAAGTACGAATTCCCGCCGCCAGACGGTCGACGCCATGGCGCTCCGCCCGTCGACTGTAAGAAGGAGAACTCCATGCACCAGCTTTTTATGCGTCGGTCCAACCTGGAAGACCTGCCGACGACCGCCGCGCTTGCTCCGGGATACACGATCCGAGCGTATCGCGAAACAGACGCGGAACCACTTTCCGGGGTCTTTCAGCGCGCCTTTCCGGAAAGCGCGGAGGAGAAGACTCCGGACTGGGTGCGAAAGACGTTGGCGAACGCGCCGGACGTGCTCACCACTTTCGTCGTGGATTATGAAGGCGTCCCGGTGTCCACGGCTTCGCTTCGTTCGCTTCCCGATCTTTACCCGGAGTCCGCCTACGTCCACTGGGTCGCCACCGATCCTGCTTTCCAGGGAAAAGGACTCGGATCCGCGGTTACCATTGCGGTATTACAGGAAGCGGCCCGGCGAGGAATGAAAGACGCGGTTCTGGAAACCGACGATAACCGCCTCCCCGCAATTCGAACCTACCAGCACCTTGGCTTTCTGCCCGAACACCGGCACGAAACCCATCTCTCCCGATGGAGCATTATTGCGGACATGCTCGCGGCCGCCAATTTCTGACTCCCATTGCACGTTTCCCAGCAGTTTCTCATGAGAGGGAGCAGCATGACTTTCGTTCGACGAATTATCGCGTTCACGCTGGTATTGCTGTGCTGCATGGGTCAGATGGCCCGGGCGGACACGCCCAGGGAAGTGGAACCGGACGCGCCGGGCGAAGAAGACTCGCTGAACCGGGCATTGTGGGAATACAGCAAGAAAACCCCTTATGAAGATGCGGCACGACACATTGAGGCCTCTCACCGTTCCGCCCGCACAAACGGGGCTATGGTCACATTGCCCAATGGCTGGAGGATAGCGCCTGCCGGCCGCCAGACCGCCGTCGATCGATTTCCTTATGAGGCCGTGGCGTTCGGCGGCAAAATCGTTGTTCTAAACAACGGCTATTACTACGCGGAAAAGCCGCAAGTCTCCGTCGTGGACCCAGCCACCGGGCAGATAGTCCGTATCCTTCGCCCCGACTCTCTTTTTCCCAGCGCCCGCGTCGGGATCGACGGGGATCTCTACATCAGCGGAGGCTTCAGCAAGAAAATCTACCGCGTCAATAAGCAATTTCAAATTTCCCGTGAATACGATATTTCCGGCTATACCGGCGGCATCGCGCCGCTCGATGCCAGCCACATCGCCATCGTCTCGCTGGTTGCCAGCGACAACCCGGAAGACTATAAATCCGGAAAGTACGGGCCGGGCAAGATCTCCCTATTAAACACGGAAACCGGCGCGGTCGAGCGCGAGCTTCGAACGGGATATTTCCCCTATTCCTTGCTCTTTTCACACGGCAAGCTATATGCGGTGCTCCTGGGTGAGAACCGGGTCGCAGTCTATGATATGCAGCTTACCTTGCTGAAGACCATCGACGTCGGGCGAACACCTCAGGATATCGCCGCAGACGAAGCAGGCCGGCTCTATGTAATCAACTCCGGCTCGGACAGCATTTCCGTTATCGACGCGGAACGAGATGTGGTGACCGCCACATTTGCCTTGAACGGCAAGGAGACAGGCTTCGGGAATGCGCCCAGTTCTTGCGCGGTCGACAAAGACCGTCTTTATGTAGCGCTCACCAACATCAATGCCGTGGCCGTATTGGACAAACGAACTGGAAGGCGGCTCGGATATATTCCCACGGGATGGTATCCAACCAAAGTACTGCTGACAGAGGATCGCCTCTTCACGTTGAGCGCAAAGGGCATCCGCGCCCGACGCCCGAATGTCGATGGTCCCCAGGCCGTAGCGGAAAACGGAGGGCCCCAGTATGTGCTGACCTTGCTCAAGGGATCGCTGGGAGGGATTCCAAAACCTGAAATCGCCTCTCACCTGAAGGCCTGGACGCGACAGGTGGAAGCCTCCACGCCACTTCTGAGGGCCCAGGATCGAAAGAAACCGGCGATACGCCACATATTCTATATCGTGCGCGAAAACCATACCTATGACCAGGTCATGGGCGACCTCAGCCCCGGCAATGGCGATCCCTACCTCACGCTTTTCGGCCGCGACATCACTCCGAACGGGCACAAAATGGCCCAGGAGTTTGTCACGCTCGACAACTACTATGCGGACGGCGAGATCAGCGTGCTCGGGCATAGTTTCACCACCAGCGGCTACGCGAGTCCCTTTCTGGAATGGCTGGGCAACGAATCCTATTCGGGACGATACACGAGCTATCCCTTCGGCACGGTTCCGGCAGCTACTTCCCCGGTCTATTTATGGGACAACCTGGATGCGCATGGGATCGACTATCGGATTTACGGCGAGAATTATTACCTTTACACCCGAGGCTATGCCCTGCTCAAAGACACTTTCGGGCCCGACAGCGAGATCGCGAAGAAGTTTTATGCGCGGATGATGGCACTGGCGACGATGACGGACCGGGGCAACCTGTTTTATCGGTTTGCCCAGGCGTACTATGGTCAGGCGAACACACCGGCCGATGCGGAAAAGCTGCTACAGAACGAGGAATTCACTCGTGGATTGTCCGATTTTCTGTGTGGTGACGCGAGCCTGGCGGTTGCGCTCACGCAACAGCCGGGCCTGCGCCATAAATTTGCCGAATACTTGTATCGCTATCCCTTCAATTACCGATCGTGGGATCTTACCTTTTCCGACCTGGATAGGGCGCGGGTCTGGAAGGAAGACTTTGATCAGCAAGAAAAGCAAGGCAAAGTCGCACAGCTTCAATACATATGGCTGCCTAACGACCATACCGGAGGAACGAATCCGCTTTACCTCGCGCCGGACCAGCTC
>JBBRKX010000637.1:0-3869 GCA_038231675.1 Chthonomonadales bacterium
ATTGGAACTCGCAAACCAACAAGCGCGACATCGATCCACCCTACACGCCTCAAGCAATCGACCCCTATGCCACCGAAAAAGACGCGAACAACAATCCCAATCCGGTAGCCATCTTTGCTCTGGTGGACTATCAAAAATTCTGGGACAGCGGCCTTGCCAGGCAGATGATTGACGAATTTTATGGACATTTGCCCTATGCGCCGCCATTGCTTTACCTGGACGTGCTCACTCTCTCTGGGGGCAATTTCGAGACGGGCTTTCCCGACGGACCGCTGGGCGGAAGCGAGAAAACGCAGCGCGAAGGAGCGATTTCTCTTATCGAGTATTTGCACGGCAAAGGCAGCGATCTGGCGACCGAAGGCCCGCGTCCCCTGTTCGGCAAGCGCGCCAGCTATGTCTGGCTGCATGGCCCCGGTCTTTCGGCAGATGACTACAGCGTGATCGGCGGCGCGACCGGCTTTCTGGTTCGGCAGCATGTGCATGGCAATTCAGGAGCCTTCAATCTCTCTCCGCTCGCCTCCACAGTGACTGGCCTGAACAACGTTCAGGCGCACTATGCCGCGCTGCTCGCGGGCAAGACGGGGCCTAAAAAGGTCGCGGGCTTAGATACCTGGCACATCGCGTATCGCGCCGGGGTTAAAGACGAATTTGATATTCCCGGCACCGGCGACCCCTTTCGGGGCGATTGGGCGGACCTGGTGAACAATTTCTATTTGACGATGATTCAGGAACTCTATCATATCGGCAAGAGGAGCATTCGCACGCGCTTTGACGGAACGGGCACCGTTCATGTGGGGACGTATACGTTGAACGCGGGAGGGGTAGACGCCATCGCCGTTTCGATCCCTGAATTTGTTCCCGCCCTCAAGGGCAAAGGGCAGAAGTTCGTCATGCTGGAAGACCCGATTGTCACTCAGGTAAGCGTTCCCCGCGCCGGACGGTATTCCCTGTCGCTTTCCTTCCAGAATGCCGGCGCGCAATCGCAACTGAATGTGTATGTTAATCGGCAGTTGCAGCGCACTATGGAACCCGGAGATTTCGTAAAATCGCCGCTGACACTCGGCGAAGTGGAACTGAAAGCCGGGGAAAACGAAATCGCGTTCGATGTCGGGCCTATTCGCGCCATGTGGAGCGATGGTACGGTAGCGCAATGGACCACGCCGTATTTACGTAAAGGCTTCAAAGCCTTCCATGGCGATGTGGTTTTCGCCGACGATTACGACCGGATGTGGCCCGACAGTTGGAGCGGTCAACATAAAATTTATTTCTTCAGTTGGAATGGCACGAAGCGCGCATGGAGACTTCCGGTGGAATGGGCTGCTAAGAAGACGGTCACGCTGTATGCGCTGACACCCACAGGGCGAGGCAAGGGCATGAAGCTTCCCATTAAAGAGCGCAGTATATCGCCCGCGCTTCTTCCTCAGATTCCCTATATCGTTGAATAGCATGGGCAGGCGCTTAGAGCCTGTCAGGAACTTTTAGCGCGTATTGAATTGCCAAAATGCCGTGCGGAAAATAAAATGGGAGTGGGATATGGTGAAAGCCGTATCCCACTCCTTTTTTCGACGCCAGAGGGTCTTTCCTGGCTATTGACTTGATCCCAACGAATTAGATGTCGTAGTACATATGGAACTCGTACGGATGCGGCCGAAGCGCGATCTGTTTGACCTCGTTCGTCATCTTATAATCGATGTAGGTCTGGATCAGGTCTTCGGAGAACACTCCGCCCTTAAGGAGGAATTCGTGATCCCCCTGGAGCGCGCTCAGAGTCTCTTCCAGGCTGCCCGGCGTCTGTTGGATGCCCTGTCGCTCTTCCGGCTCCATCTCATACAGGTCTTTATCGATGGGCGCCGGCGGCTCGATCTTATTCTCGATTCCGTCCAGGCCGGCAAGCAACAGCGCGGAAAACGCGAGGTAAGGGTTCGCGGACGGATCCGGAGCGCGGAATTCGACTCGCTTGGCCTTGGGAGATCGGCTGACCATCGGGATACGGATACATGCGGACCGGTTGCGCGCGGAATAGATCAGGTTGATCGGCGCTTCGTAGCCGGGAACCAGGCGGCGATACGAATTGGTGGTCGGCGCGCAGAAGGCCAGCAATGCAGGAGCATGCTTGAGCAGGCCGCCGATGTAGTGGACCGCCATCTGCGACAGGCCGCCGTAGCCCTTCTCATCGTAAAACAGCGGCTGCCCGCCTTTCCACAAAGACTGGTGGACATGCATTCCCGAACCGTTGTCCCCAAAAAGCGGCTTGGGCATGAAGGTCACGGTATAGCCATTCTGAAACGCCGTGTTCTTGACGATGTATTTGTACTTCTGCAGGTTGTCCGCGGTCTTCAGCAGCGTATCGAACTTCATATCGATTTCGGATTGGCCCGCTGTTCCGACCTCGTGATGCTGCATCTCGACCTCGATCCCCGAAGCGATCAGATTCAACATCATCTCCGTGCGGAGGTCCTGCAGGCTATCGACAGGAGGAACCGGGTAGTAGCCACGCTTATATGGGATCTTGTAGCCGAGGTTCGGCTTCTCGTCGCGGCCGCTGTTCCAGATGCCCTCGTCGCTGTCCAGGAAATAGTAGCCCGAGTGCGGGGTCTGATCGTAGCGGACATCGTTAAAAATATAAAATTCCGCCTCCGGGCCAAAATACGCGGTATCGGCAAGCCCGGTGCTCTGGAGATATTCCTGAGCCTTCTTGGCGATCTGGCGGGGGTCGCGATTGTACTTTTCGCGGGTGATCGGGTCGATAATGTCGCAGGTGATGTTCAGCGTGGTCGCGTCGGTGAAAGGATCGATGTACGCGGTGTCGGGATCGGGGATAAGCAGCATATCCGATTCATTGATGGCCTTGAAGCCCCGAATGGAAGATCCATCGAATGCCAGTCCTTCCGCAAACTTGTCTTCATCCAGCGCGGTGGCCGGAATGGAAAAGTGGTGCATCTGGCCTGGCAGATCCGTGAACCGAATGTCGACAACCTGGGCTTCTTTTTCTTTCGCGAGGTCGATAACGTCTTTTGGCGTCATGGTCGCTGGTCTCCTTTGAAGTTTAATATGGGTTCGGCAGACACAAAAAAACGTCTTCGCCCATGGAACCCGCGTAACGGTTCGGAGCAAAGAACGCGTATGTAGACAGACGACGTCGTTGGGCCTGTCGCAATAATCGGAGGGATGGAAAGCTGGATGGCAAAAAGCAACTTCGCTTCTTACACCTGTCAGTATAGCAGGGCATTTTCCGAAAAGTCAACGTGCGCGCCTACTGAATCCCCTGATATTGGTTTACTCCACGGTATGGGAATGCACCCAGAGCCATTTTAAGGATAAACTACTCAGCTATCGAAAGAGCAGATCGCACTCCCTCATGACGCACCTGCCCACCGGTACAACTACCAAAAGTACACAAACTTTTTTCTGAATTTATTGCTTGATTGCTCAAATTGAGCTATAATGCTTGCGTGCCTGTTCCTTTCAAAGACAAGCGCCTATAGGGAAAACGGGATTTGCCTGTTCGCTGAAAGCTCTTTTGATGCTGGTCCTTTCATTTGGATGCAAACGGAACCCTGGTTTCACGGCATCCCAAATGTTCGGCAAGCAAAGCTTTCGCGTAGAAGTCTTCGCTCACCAGTCCCGGCAACTTCCCGCATCACTTTAAGCCGTAATTACTGACACCATGGTTCCTAACGGATCCAAATCCAGCTTTTCATGATGAAAACTGTCGGACGCCAAGACTGTCTAACGAGTTGTGCTAGTTTTCAGACCGCGTACCGGGCAATATTTGTCGGTGTAGTGCCCAGCACTTCATTGAAGTAGCGCGCCAGAGAAAAGGCGGTTGCTTTCGCCTGAGTACGCCGATAAAGTCCCAGGTCGCTGCG
>JBBRKX010000638.1:0-3867 GCA_038231675.1 Chthonomonadales bacterium
CATCCATTCTGCGTGAGGAGCAAGAACTCGCCGTAGTGGGATAAGCGATCTCAGATAAGCAGGAAGACACTCACATTGCAGGCCAACGCGCCAATAGGTCAGGTAGGGAGGAATTGGATGGGTAAGCTACGAGCCGAAGAGCTGGTGCGCGATGTGCCTGATTTCCCCAAGCCGGGCATTCTTTTCAAAGACGTGACTCCCGTAATGCAGGATTACGCGGCCCTTAAAGAGGTGGTTGAGAAACTGGCGGAGTGGGCCCGTGAAAAGAAGCCGGACGCGATCGTGGGAATCGAGGCACGCGGTTTTATTTTCGGCGTTCCGATTGCTCTCGCGCTAGGTTTGGGCTTTGTTCCCCTTCGTAAACTGGGCAAGCTGCCGTTCAACCGGGTAGCGGAGGAGTATGCCCTGGAATATGGGACCAATACCGTGGAGATGCACTCCGACTCGATTAAGCTGGGACAGAAGGTGATCATTATCGATGACTTGCTGGCGACCGGAGGAACGGCGGCGGCGGCGGGCCGACTCGTGGAGCGCCTGGGCGGCAAAGTAGTCGGGTTCGGGTTTCTTGCGGAGCTTGAATTCCTGGAGGGGCGCAAAGTATTGAGCGCATACGAAATCGAATCTTTGATGCGCTATACGTGATCCATAACAACGCATTGGGGCGGGGCGCATTGCGCCCCGCCCCGAAACTTTTTAGTGTTCCCTATTTAATTGTCTGTTTCACTCGCTATTCGGTTTTGAACTCTATTCGGTTGTCGCTATTCATTTTTGCGTCCATAGGTCTCTATTTGTTTGTTACGCTATCTTCGGCTGGATAGGCCGGCATCCTTAGGATGCACCTCGTATTTATTTCAGCAACGCTCGCCCGGTGGGGCGAGCGGTATCGATAACAAAGCAAAGGGTCAGACGCTGGTGCGTCGGTTGGTCAAAGCGCGGAAAATGAACAGCAACACCACGGCGCCGACAAAAGCGACTACGGTGCTCCAGATATAGCCCGCGTTGGCGGAAGCGCCCGGGCTGTGGCCAATCACGTTAAACAGAAAACCGCCGATGAAAGCGCCCAGGACACCGATAATCAGATCTCCGAGAATGCCTCCAGGGCCTTCGCCCGGAACGACCACTTTGGCGAGAGCGCCAGCTACGATGCCGACAATGAGCCACATTACGATACCCATTTTCATTCTCCTCTGTGCCGCCCCTCCTTAATTTAGGAGAATTCATTAGGACAGCGAAACCCGTTGATTTACTTTAATTTGCCTTATCCGCTTTGGCGAGTGCATCACCTTTCGGCTTTGCTGTATCGGTCGCGGGCCTTCGCTTTAGCGAGGTTGGGCAATTTGATTGTCGTTTGCGATACCTTGGGGGTCGTTGTGCATTGACCACTCTCCATATCGCATCTTCGGCCGTAGGACGTTTCGGACCCGCGCGGAGTTCCCAAATCTTTTACACGGTCGTTGCATTGCTTTTGCGCCTGTCTCACGCAGGAACAATTTTCGCCTGATGCCCGCCAACTTAAAGCGCGTCTGCTCCGTATTCGGTGTAACGCTGCAGCTTATCGACGAAGGAACCACATATGGCCCGCCCGCTTTTTTTCTACTCCGACGATCTACTGCGCTATAACCTGGGCGATAGCCATCCCATGCGGCCCGAACGTCTGCGCATGACCTATGAGCTGCTTGACAGTTATGGTGTATTTGGTTCAGAGCTCGAAGTGGTGGCGCCGGAGCTTGCCGATCCCGATGAGGTTGCGGCCACGCATAGTTGCGCCTACCTGGACGTTATACGACGGCTCAGCGCGGGAGAGCACGTCGCCAGGCCGGGGAACCATGGCTTTGGAAGCGGAGACAACCCGGTTTTCCCCGGTATGTGGGAAGCCTCTCTGCGCTATACCGGCGGCTCGGCCGACGCGGCGCAGGCAATATTGGATGGAGCAGGCGGAGCGCAGGTCGCGTTCAATATATCCGGGGGACTGCACCATGCGCATTATGACCGTGCCGCCGGCTTCTGCGTGCTCAACGACTGTGCCGTGGCCATTCGACGCCTGCGGCGTAAATATGCGCGTGTGGCGTATGTGGATATCGATGTGCATCATGGCGACGGCGTCCAGGAACTCTTCTACGAAGATCCCCAGGTCCTGACGATATCTCTGCACGAGACCGGACAAACCCTGTTTCCGGGGACCGGCGATCCTTCGGAAATCGGTTCGGGAGCGGGCAAAGGCTACAGCATCAATCTGCCGTTTGCGCCCTATACCCTGGATCAAGAGTGGCTGTGGGCGTGGAGGGAGGCGGCGCTGCCGCTATTGAAGAAGTTCGATCCCGAGGCCATCGTGCTGCAGATGGGGACGGACGCCCATGTCCTCGACCCGCTGGCGCATGTCGCCCTGACGGCGCAGGGATGGCTTGAAGCGGTGAAGGACGTTCAGTCGCTGGGCAAGCCGATCGTGGCCGTGGGCGGAGGCGGCTACAATCTGACCACGGTGCCCCGGATGTGGACGCTGGCGGTCGCGACGCTCGCAGGCATTTCGCTGCCGGACGAGGTTCCTGAATCGTATACGGGGCAGGGCGAAGCTCCCACACTCACCGATCACGTGGAATGTGAAGCAGACGCCGATTCTCAAAAGAGGGCGCGTGCGTTCGCCGAGGCCTCTGTCGCGAAGTTACATAGACTTACCCGTTCGATCGGATGACTTTGCAAACGCAGACCGGATGTCCTTGTGTTTGGCTCGGGCATCGCCCACACCGGAAGGAGCTTATGAATTTATCACGCAGCAGACTCCGGGAACCGTTTTGCGGCTTGTCCCATCTTGTTGGCGCGCTCCTGTCCGTGGTCGGTCTGATTGCCCTCCTGATTCTGGCGCGTGGGCGATTGTGGTATGTCATTGGATACTCCATTTACGGCTCCAGCCTTATCCTGCTCTATACCGCGTCCGCCCTGTATCATTCCTTACATGTGGGACCGAAGTGGGCGGATCGGCTGCAGAGGTGGGATCATATCGCGATCTATCTTTTGATCGCGGGGACCTATGCTCCTCTGTGCCTTGTGCCGCTCCATGGCGCGCTGGGATGGCGCTTGCTTACGGCGGTGTATGCTATCGCTCTCGTAGGGATCGCCGAGCAGGTTTTCTGGAAGAACGCGCCCGGATGGGTATGCGTGGTGCTTTATATCGCGATGGGGTGGATGGCCGTGCTCGCCCTGCCGGGCCTCCATGCCGCGCTGCCGGGGCAGGCGGTAAACTGGCTTATCGCGGGGGGCGTGGTCTATTCGGCCGGCACAGTGGTTTATGCCACAAACCGGCCCACCTTATGGCCCGGAAAGTTCAGCGCGCACGACCTGTGGCATCTTTTCGTGCTCGGCGGCAGCGCCTGTCATTTTGTGCTGATGCTGTACACCCTTTAAATGCCCGGCCCCCACGATGAGCCTGATCCATGGGTAGTCTCGCTCCGCACGTTAGAAGAGGCTGCCCTGTGGATCGGGTGGGGGCTCGGATATCGGCAGCCCCAGAATAGTTTTAAGCTTGTTACATGTGGAGGGGCCAAAACCTTCGTAGTCGTTGCTGCAGAAGATATGCGTCGCGGTGACTCTGGGGAGCCCTGCCTGGATCGACTCGGTCCACAGCATCAGGTCCTGAACGCGGTCTACCTGGGGCGCGTGATACTCCGGATAACTGTTGTGTTTGCCGATCAGGCGCACATAAGCGAAGTCCGCAGTGATGGTGAATTGCCGGGGAACGCTGACATAATCGGTGGCGGCGAGCGCGACGTTGTGCTCCTTGAGCAGGTCGGTGACTTCCCGCGTGAGCAGCGAGCGGTGCCGCACTTCCAGGGCAAATCGGAGCGAAGAAGATCCGGCCTGTCTCAGAATTGG
>JBBRKX010000639.1:0-3865 GCA_038231675.1 Chthonomonadales bacterium
AACTACTGTCTGAGCGAGCCGAAAATCTTCGAAGATTGGCGGCAGGAGGTCAAGCAAGTGAACGACCTGCTGCATCCCGCCGCATTCCTGATGTCCCACGACGAACTGCGCGTCATCGATCAGTGCGCGCTCTGTCAGAGCAAGCACATGACGCCCGGCGAACTCCTGGCGTGGAACGTTCATAAGGCGGCGGGGATCATCCGCGATATCCGGCCGGACGCCGGGATCTGGGTCTGGAACGATATGTTCGATCCGTACCACAATGCAGTGGATCATTTCTATGCCGTCAACGGACCCCTCAAGGGCTCCTAGAAGGGGCTGGACAAGGACGTGGGCATCATGAACTGGAACGGCGACAAACTGGGCAAAAACTGTCAGTTCTTCGCTGACCTGGGTTTGAAACAGATGCTTTCCGGCTACTACGATGGGGATCGGGACGGCTCGGCGATCACCCAATGGCGCGACAATACGAAAACCGTTCCCGGCGTCGTGGGCGCGATGTACACGACCTGGGAAGACAATTACGACGCCATGGACGTGTGGGCCAAAAAGGCGTGGGGCGGAGCGAAATAGTGCCGGAGGACCGTGAACAAAGGCATGAAAGTGGAAACGTTCGTCCGATCTGCCGGGTCGAATGGCTCGGCCCGGAGCAAGGCTATTGGGAGACCTGGGCTCTGCAGAAGCGAATCGCGGCGGAGCGGCTGGCTGGAACACGTCCGGACACGCTGTTATTGTTGGAGCATCCGCCGACCCTCACTCTCGGGCGCTCGGCGGACGCCGCGCATATCCTTGCGGACAGGGATACGCTCGCCAGGGACGGCATTGCGGTCGTCGAGTCGGATCGTGGCGGCGACGTCACCTATCATGGGCCAGGGCAACTCGTCGGTTATCCGATCCTGAACCTGCGCGAGCCTCCGCACCAGCCCGATCTGCATGCCTATTTGCGGGGCATCGAGGAGGCGCTGATACGCACCGTCGGCATGTTCGGCATCGATGCGGGGCGCTTCCCGGGCAACACGGGGGTCTGGACGGGGCTGGGCACCGCGCATCCGGAAAAAGTGGCCGCGATCGGCATCAAGACCAGCCGCTGGATCACGCAGCATGGCTTCGCTTTGAACGTCTGTCCGAATCTGGCGCATTTCGACTTGATCGTGCCCTGCGGTATCCACGATTACGGCGTCACCTCCCTTTCCCGTCTGTTGGGCCGAGAGGTTTCCGTCGTGGAAACCCTTCCAATTGTCATCGCGCAGTTCGCCCATGTATTTGGACTGGAATGCGTTCGGAGCGAAGGGATTGGCCTATGCGCCAACGAACATTAGTCGGCAGGCGGAGCCTCTACAGAAAGCTCCGCCGCACATTTTCAGGGAAAATCTATGACACGTTCGCAACTATCCCGGCGTGAGATGCTGGCGCTGGCCGGCGCGGCGGTGGGAGCGACGATGGAGGTCGGTTGGATGGCTGAATCTTCGGCGGCGCGCCCGCGCTCGGAACCGTTCCGATACTGTTTGAACACCAGCACGATCCAGGGGCAAAAGCTCACGCTCGTGGAAGAGATAGACATCGCGTCCAAAGCAGGTTACCACGCGATCGAACCGTGGATCCAGGAGATCGATAACCACGTCCATGCGGGCGGCTCCCTGAAGGACCTGAAGCATCGGTTCGAAGACCATAATCTGACGGTCGAGAGCGCGATCGGGTTCTTCGAGTGGATCGTGGATGACGATGCCCATCGGGCGAAAGCGCTCGAAGAGGCGAAGCGGAACATGGATATGCTCCAGCAGATCGGCGGAAAGCGGCTGGCCGCGCCGCCGCTTGGCGCGACGGATATCGCCGGCTTCGATCTCATAAAGGCAGCGGAGCGGTATCGCGCCCTGCTGGAGGTGGGGGATCAGTTTGGAATTGTCCCGATGGCGGAGGTCTGGGGCTTTTCGAAGACGCTCGGACGGCTGGGCGAGGCGGCTCTGGTGGCCATCGAAAGCGGCCATCCGAAAGCGTGCATCCTTCCGGACGTCTATCATCTGTACAAGGGCGGTTCCAGCTTTACCGGTCTTTCTCTGCTGAGCAACATGGCATTCCACGTCTTCCATCTGAACGACTATCCGGCGAGTCCGCCGCGCGAAACCATCAACGATTCGGATCGCGTTTACCCGGGCGACGGCATTGCCCCGCTTGGCGAGGTCTTCCGGGAACTACGCCGCATGGGCTACGACGGCGTGCTCTCCATCGAGCTCTTCAATCCGAGTTATTGGAAGCAGGATGCTCTGACGGTCGCCCGCACCGCGCTGGAAAAACTGCGCGAAGCCGTTCGGAAGGGGCTTGCCTGAGCCGGCTCTTACCGGTGTGGCGTTACAAAGGGGCTTCCGCAGGGGTGGCGACAAGCCAGGTATTGATGGTGGCGATGGTTTCCGGAGGTTTGCTTCGGAAACGCTCGGACAATGAGAAGTCCCCAGCCAGTTCTTCGAGGGATCGGGGATCGATCTGGGGCACGGATCGCAGAATGGTCAGTCCCGCTTCGGCTACGATCGCCAGGAATTCATCGACACGCAACCGGTTGTGATACATGTATCGATTTCCGGCCAGACGCTTCCATTGCGCTTCGGTGAATTGCAGAAAATGGATAGGGGAAATGGAGGAGTCGGAGTGCGAAAAATGATCGGAAAAATCGATGCAATGCACGAGCAGTCCGTCGGGCGCGAGGATCCTTTTGCTTTCTAAAAAGATGCCTCGTAAAATGTCCGGTGGAATGTGTTCCATCACGGTATACGAAACGTGGTAGTCGATACTGTGCTCCGCCAATCCAAGGTGCGTGGCATCCGCCGGAGCAAGATACTCGATCTGCATCGTCTTCAGTAATGGGGTGATGTCGCACTGCAAATCCAATTCCATCAACTGCTGGAAGCGCGTTTGAAAGACCTTTTCCTCCACATAATCTGTAAAGAGCGCTTCGATCGCTGCTTTGTTTGTCTGCATGTATCCCAGATCCATGCGGACGAGGTCGGGCGCAAGGTAAGGATTTAAATCGACCGTCACGATCCGGCCCGCGCCGCACAGCCAGAGGGCAATGGGACAGTTCACAAGCCTCCCGGTGCCGACTTCCAGAAAACTCCGTGCCTCGAGGGGACGATCCTGCTCGCGAATGTAATCCGCCATCCGGATGCCGGCTTTCAATCGGCTGGTAGGGTTCGTAACGTTCAGGTTTCCAAACTTACGCTGAAGAAATTCATATGTTTTGTAGCTTAGGTCCGGTGGAAGAACCGCCACGGCGTTTTGAATGTGCGCCTTTATCTTCCAGTTCATGAATCAGGCCCCGCCTCCCGTTCCGGCCGGCCGGGAACGATAGTACCGATACGTTACGCGCTGTACGAACTGGCCGGGCCCCTGACGGTCCCGCTCGGCGCGGGCGTCCGGAACGAGATGCGGGGTCACGAGCGCTTCCCCCTGCAGAAACCAGGGCTCTTCGGTGACGACGCAATGGAGGGAAGGATTGGCGGTCTCCCCCCAGGATTCGAGGCGGTGTTCATACTGGTTTCGGACGAAGCCCTGCTGCCAGAGCGTCCGGATGCGCGCGGCCCGGACCTCGCCGACGAGGGTGTCGCCGGTCCGCACATATTTGCTTTCCCGCAGCCGGAGATGGAGCAGCGGAATTTGCACGGTAAAACCTTGCGGCGTGCGGGAGTAGTCGAAGTCCACATGGCCGAGCGCCTTCGTCACGCGGGTCGGCCGAAACTGAACCATAAGGCCGCCGTACTCGTGCTCGGTCTGTTTGTTTTCGTACAGGAGCCCGACATTGAACTCCCCGAGTTGCTTGCCAAGGTAGACGTTGGCTCCCAGCTGTCCGTCGCGCCCAAGCGGCTCATGCCGCACC
>JBBRKX010000640.1:0-3854 GCA_038231675.1 Chthonomonadales bacterium
ACATCGCGATCATCGGTGGAACCGGACTCAGCAGCATTCCACCCGAAATATTCGCTGAGCCGATTCTCCACCAGACCCGTTTCGGACCGGCACATCTCTTAAGCATATCGTACAACTATGTCGAGCCTGCAAAACTATACTTTCTTGCACGGCATGGAGCACGGCACGGTCTGGCCCCGCATCAAATCAATTATCGTGCGAACATTGCAGCTCTGGTCGATCTTGACGTGACTTCCGTGTTTGCAACGAACGCCGTGGGATCGCTCCGACTTGACTTGCCCGTGGGATCGCTGGTGCTTCTTAGTGATTTCATCGACTTCACATGTGCGCGTCCCCTCTCTTACCTCGCGGAAGGAGAGCCATGGAAGCATACCGACTTTTCAATTCCATACAGTATGGAATTACGCAGTGTCATACAGCGCGCTGCAGATGAACTGGAGATTCCTTTAGTTTCAAAGGGTACGTATCTGTGCTGTGACGGGCCCAGATTCGAATCCCCTGCCGAAATACGCATGTTCGCACAATGGGGCGCGGATGTCGTCGGTATGACAGGACTCCCCGAGGCAATATTCGCTCGAGAGGCAGGACTTGCATATGCTTCCATTGCCATAGTTGCAAACCTGGGAGCCGGACTTTCCACCACACCAGTCAGCCATGAACAGGTCACCGAAGTAATGTCCCAATGGGTCGCCCCCGTGAGGGAGGTGCTGATGCATGCGGCGGGTATTCTGGCAGAAACACCGCCTGCAAGCAGCTAAGCGCTTGTGAGATCGATACGTTATATCTAAAGGTTCATAACGTCCGATAATATAAAATATAAACCTATAACAGACGAAAATTTTGCACCGGCTTAAGCCGGTGCAAAATTTTCGCGCGACGCGCTGTGTGTGCTAGTGCGCTTGCACTGTAAGTTCGTTCTGAATTGTATCGGTGGAATTCATGTCCTTAAGCGACTTTGTTGCGACTTCGGTGGCCTTTGTCTTCATGCTATCCGAAATCACATGTCCACGTAGGTATACAACGCCATCCTTCGGCTCCACCTTGATAAGGTTCGATGTATTGTTCAGATCTTTATCCGCCGTAATAGCCAGCTTAACCTTTGGCCGCACATCGAGATTCTCAGCAGTGTCTTTGCCGGCTTCCTTCACTGCATGCCCCGCATTCGCAGCCGCATTCTTTGTAGCATCCGCCACATTCGCGGCGGCGTCCTTGGTGGCGTCTACTGCGTTCGCACCGGCGTTTTTAACGGCTTGCCCGGCGTTTTTAACGGCTTGCCCGGCGTTCTCGGCGCCTGCGGCAACCTTCTGTCCTGCAGCACTGGTATCTTCCCCGACTCCTTCCGCAGTGTTTGAGCATCCAATAGCCCCAAACCCAACGAGCAGACATGCTGCTCCCATCGAGAAAAGCTTATTCATTGGTTTCTCCTTTGCCCAAATAAATCATAGCCATGCGAATCATCCTAACAGCTTTTCGCATCGGTGTCGCGATGAAGACGGGCAAGCAAGATGTTTTGTTCCCGATTTCCTTATCGCGAAATGCTGGTTAAAACGCACTGACGTTCGGCGCGCCTACTTCGCAGGAATATGCACAGGTATCATAGAACATGACGCCATCGTCAACTACTGTACTGTCGCGTCTACGCGACGGCTTGTCCCTGGCGCGTTGACCTGTGCAAACCTGCACAGAGGAGGCCTACACATTCCGGAAAGAATTGGCAAAATCTTTTTGAAGGATGAATAGACGAGGGATTTGCGATGGAATATGCAATCTGCAATGAAACCTTTCAGGGATGGGATTGGGCGAAAACATGCCACTATGTCGCACACCTGGGATATCAGGGCATTGAGGTAGCGCCATTTACTCTCAACCCGGACATTCGTTCCCTGACCAGTCATGCACGCCGCATGATGGCGCAGACAGCGCACCGCGCCGGATTAAATGTCGTCGGTCTGCACTGGCTGTTGGTGTCCCCCCGTGGGCTTTCCCTCACCTCTGCGGATGATGCCATTCGCCGAAATACGTCGGATTATCTGGTGTCTCTGGTGGACTTTTGCGCGGATATGACCGGTAAAACACTCGTTCTCGGTTCCCCCGCGCAACGAAGAATTCCCGAAGGCAGCACGGTTGACGAGGCAGTCGACCGGCTCATCGGCTGCCTTGAGCCCGCCCTCAACCGATGCGAAAAACACTCTATCAACCTTTGCATTGAACCACTCCCCCGCCCGGATGCAGACCTCATTCTCACTTTGAAACAAGCCGTTGATGTCATAGAGCGTATGCAACATCCAGCCCTAAAAACGATATTGGACGTAAAAAGCGCCTCTAGCGAAGACGAGCAGATACCCGCGCTCATTCATCGTTATGCCCATTTAATAGCGCACGTACATGCAAACGATGTCAATCTTCGGGGACCGGGGTTTGGCGATGTCGACTTCCAGCCTATCCTTAAGGCATTAAGCGATATCCACTACACTGGTCCTGTCTCCATAGAGGTGTTCGACTACACCCCGGATGCCGAAACCATCGCGCGTGAAAGTCTGGCGTATCTCAAACGCTCCGAGCCATCAGGATAATCAATATGCCCTCCCCTGTTTACAAAATCTCTGTTCTTGCGGGTCCTCACGATCGGAACGACTGTCCTATTCGTTTCAGCCTCCCCGATGAGCTCCCAGAGGATGACTGGGAACTGGTATCCGCCGAGGGGATCGTCCGGCCGATTCAAGAACTAAGCGATCGGGAATTTGCATTCTACGAGACGGATCTGCCCGCTGCGGGAATTCGTATCTATACGCTTCGGTCCTGCAACCCGGATATGGAATCGCACGAAGAGTGCAAGGAGAAGTGGCAAGCCTTCACGCAGCGGCACCCAGAAGCCCTTAAATCAAGATTGCCCTTTGTCGATGTTTCACGAAATCGTCCCTCTCAAATGCTGCTAAATATCTTACCCGAGGCCATCGCCACACGCTACAGGGTACTTCCCCTTGTCTATACGGCTACTGGTATACTCCTTGCCATGGCGGACGTAAACGACAAAGCCGCGATAGCAGAATGCCAGCGCGTTACAGGCGCGTCTATTTGCCTGGCTGCATGTGTGCCTGAAGATCTTGACGAAGCAATCCGGGTCTGTTATTCCATGCGGAAGATAGTGCTAACGCACGAGGCTGGCCATCATATAACGATCCACCAGGATAAACGGCTTCTCACGCGCTACATCTATGGGGACGTGCCCGCACGTCCTTACTTTTACCCATTACTCTCCCAGCAACAAATCAATGTCACCCGCAGCTTTCCAATGGAACCCAACGTACCGGGCGACACACGCGATCATCCGCATCATCGATCGCTTTGGATCGCACACGGCGACGTGGGCGGATCCGATAACTGGAGCGAAGGGCCAGGGCATGGATGCACCACGGTAAAATCTGTTGATCTGCTGGAATCAGGGGGAGTATTCGGTCGCTTCAAGACCTCCGCCGTATGGGTGCGGTCAGACAAATCCGAGGTCCTTACGGAACAACTCGCCGTCACGATCTGGGCCACAAACGGAGGCGTTCGGCTTCTTGACTTCGATATTCGTCTGACTGCCGAGTATGAAGACGTCCTCTTCGGCGATACCAAAGAAGGCGGGATATTGAGCGCCCGTATCGCCAGCCCGATCGAGGTCGACCACGGTGGAACCATTGAAAACTCTTTTGGCGGCATAAATGAATCGGAAACCTGGGGCAAATCCGCGCACTGGTGCGACTACTCCGGCCTTCTCCAGAAGCACCATATCGGGCTCGCGATTATGGACCACCCGGACAGTTTTCGTTATCCAACTTACTGGCATGTCCGGAATTACGGCCTCATGACGG
>JBBRKX010000641.1:0-3836 GCA_038231675.1 Chthonomonadales bacterium
ATTGCCGCGCATCCTATTTCGTGGCTGCAGACCGTTCTGACTCCCGCGGTAAGTGTCCTGACATTCCTATCGAATCTGGTGGTCCGACCTTTCGGAGGGACCGCAAGCTTCACCACTCCGGCCGTGAACGAAGAAGAGCTGAAGATGATGGTGGAAGCGAGCGAAGAGCAAGGCGTGCTTATGCCGGAAGCGACGGAGATGATCCACTCGATCCTGGATTTTGGCGATACCGTGGTGCGCAAGGTGATGACGCCGCGGATCGACCTTACCGCCCTGAACATAAATGCTTCCATGCCCGAGCTTGTCCGGTTGGTGAACGAATCCGGCCATTCGCGTATTCCTGTCTATGAGGACGATGTCGAGAACATCGTGGGCATCATACACGCCAAGGATTTGCTTGCCTTGCCCACGGACGCGACTCGCGACACTATTCCCATCCGCGATATCATGCGGGCGTCCTACTTTATCCCGGAGACGAAACGGATATCCGAGCTGTTGGCCGAATTTAGGCGCAGTAAGCAGCAGCTCGCGATCGTTCGAGATGAATATGGGGGTACTTCCGGCCTGGTGACGATCGAAGATCTGCTGGAAGAGATCGTGGGAGATATCCAGGACGAGTACGATGTCGAGGAACCGATGGTCCAGGTCATCAACGAGAACACAACGATCCTGGACGGCAAAATGGGCCTGGGGGATGTCAACGACCGCATGGGCTTGGATCTGCCGGAGGATGAAGCCGATACGATCGGAGGCTTCGTCTTCGGGCTGCTTGGCCATCAGGCGGCGCACGAAGAGCGCACCGTGTGGGAAAACAATGAGTTCTTCGTGGAAGCGACGGACGGACGGCGCATTACGAAAGTGCGCATCGTCCGACATTCGGCCGGGGACGACATCCTGCGCCGTGATAGCGTATCCCACGATGTACCTGTGATCCCCTTGTCCACCCCGCCCCCGCATCCAGGCGTGGAAACTTCCGGAGTGGAGACCGCGCCCGGCATAACGCGCCGCTGATGTCACAATACGATTCAAATTTCAAGGAGACACGGAATATGGAACGCAAAACCGCCAGCGAATATCCGCAAGAGCTTCTCAACCTGTTCGACACGTACGTTCATGGAGGGATCGATCGACGCGCATTTCTCGAAGGCGCCCAGAAGTTCGCCATCGGAGGCTTGACCGCCATGGCGATCTGGGAGAGCCTGCGCCCCAATTACGCCTGGGCGGAACAGGTTCCCAAAGACGATAGCCGGATCAAAACGGAAGTGGTCACCGTCCCGTCGCCGAAAGGCAACACCAATATCAAGGGATATCTCGTTCATCCCGTCCATAAAGCGGGGCAGAAACTCCCCGGTGTGCTCGTCATCCATGAGAACCGTGGCCTCAATCCCTACATCGAGGACGTAGCGCGACGACTCGGGACGGAAGGCTATCTGGCGTTTGCGCCCGACGGCCTTACCTCGGTCGGCGGTTACCCCGGTGACGATGAAAAAGGCGCAGCCCTCTTCCAGACAGTAGACAAACAGAAGATGTCCGAGGACTTCATTGCGGCGGCGAGATGGCTTAAAGCGCGTCCGGATTGCACCGGCAAGATCGGGGCGGTGGGATTCTGTTTTGGCGGTGGGATCGTCAATATGCTGGCGGTCAGACTTGGCGCGGATCTGGCCGCCGGGGTCCCCTTCTACGGTTCACAGCCCTCTGCCGAAGATACGGCGAAGATCAAAGCGCCTTTGCTGCTGCATTACGCGGGTCTCGACACCCGCATCGACGCCGGCTGGCCCGCGTACGAAGAGGCGTTGAAAGCCAATCACGTCAAATACGAAGCCTTTATCTACGAAGGCGTCAATCACGGTTTCCACAACGACACCACACCCCGTTACGACGCGGCGGCCGCCAAACTCGCCTGGAAACGAACTCTAGACTTCTTTGCCAAAAATCTCAAGGAGAAGTCAACGAAATCCTCGGCGGGTTGAAATGCGGGGAAGCTGCCGTTGATATCCGCGACGAATGGATCCGCTGCCTTTCCAACGAAGGACTGGTCTCAGGGAGTTGTGTCGTGAATGGCGCGCATCGTGCTGACCAGTTCCCCGAAAGGCGCATCTTTCAGCACCAGGGCTCTGGCTCCGGCGCTCAGACAGTTTTGATCTTCGCCATCAAAACTGGTCAGGACAATGATGCTGCCTGGGGGAACTCGGCTCTAAACGTCGATGAAGACCGCGCCCTCTTCCTGTTTACAGGGATAGGTGTTCACGCCGCAGCCGGGCGTATACGGAGACTCGCCGGTCTTCACATTGAACTCCCACGCATGCCAGGGGCATAGGACCACTTCCCCTTCCAGGTCCCCATCCCCAAGCGGGCCCATCTGATGCGGGCATTCGTTGTCGATGCAATAGAACTCGCCCCCTACATTGAAGAGAGCGAGATCCCTGCCACCTACGTTTACCACGGTTCCCTGTCCCGGCCTCAGTTCCGAAGCCTGCAGCACCTGCACAAACGCCATCGTTGATTCTCTTTCTGCTCGCTATGGCCACGCCCGATGTTGATTACTCGGTGGGACGGGGTTGCGGCGGCAGATCCGCTCGGCGCAGACACCATTCCAACACCCACGGCCACTCTCCATAACCGTAATACGGACTGATATGTCCGGCTCCCTTGAGCAGATGGATGGGAACCCCGAGTTTCGCGGCGTATCCGCTGGACTGATCGAAGGTCGCGTAATCGTCGGTGTCGGAGGCGACCAGGAGCGTCTCATTGGCGACCGCCCGCATGGCATTTGGGTTCAGCGGGGGAGCAAAGAACTCGGCAACCGATTCCGGTGCGTCCGGCGGCGGGGCCTGGGGCATCACATACGGCGGCGCGACAAGCAGAACCCGATCGGCTAGCGGCTTATCGATGCCTGCGTTGGCGGCGGCAAAATGCATCCATGTGATGCTTCCCAGACTGTGCGCCACAACGGTCAATTGCGCGCCTTCGGTCCGTGCGCGGATCGCGTCGCATTCCGCGTTCAATCGGTCGAGCCACGCCTTAAGGCGAGGCGCTGTCGGCTCCGGCATCTTCGGATAGTGGACTGTTTCTCCCGCCGCTGTAAGCTTCCCGACAAGGTGCTCCTGCCAATGGGCGGGTTTGTTCCCACCCCAGCCATGGAGGATCAAAAATTGGTCTTTGGACACCGCGTTTTCTCCTTTGCCACCTACTTACGCCCTCGCTGCCTCTGCGTACTCCAACCCGATATCGGCATGCGGCCAGCGCCGTAATAGTGTACCCAACACAGGCCCACATTCGAGACAAGGGAGCCCGTTCTCGCTATGGTATACTGTTATGTCTACTATACGGAGGAGGGCAAACGATGGGCGACTTCAACCTCAAATCGGACTACCGGCCAGGTGGCGATCAGCCCCAGGCGATCTTGAAGCTCGGCGAAGGACTCGCGGCGAACCAACGGTTTCAGACCCTTCTTGGAGCGACCGGAACCGGAAAAACGTACACGATCGCGAACGTCATTCAGCATGTCCAACGCCCGACTCTGGTGATCGCGCACAACAAAACTCTGGCCGCGCAGTTATGCTCGGAGTTTCGGGATTTCTTCCCGGATAACGCGGTGGAGTTCTTCGTATCGTACTACGACTATTACCAGCCCGAAGCCTATATCCCCCAAACCGACACGTTTATCGAAAAAGACTCCCAGGTAAATGACGAGATCGACCGGTTGCGCCACTCCGCCACCCAGGCGGTGCTCGAGCGCAGGGACGTCATCGTCGTTGCCTCCGTCTCCTGTATCTATGGTCTTGGCTCACCGGATGAGTACAAAAAGATCGTCCTCGCGTTCCGTCGGGGCGAAG
>JBBRKX010000642.1:0-3834 GCA_038231675.1 Chthonomonadales bacterium
ACAAAATACGTACTTGTGGGCCTTTTTTTTAATGCCCCCCCCTAAATTGGTTTAAATAAAATTCGTCACCACCTATCTGGCCGGCTTTGTTGAGCCCTTATGCTTTTAAAGACTCGACTCCATGCAGCGTTCCGAGATCGACGATTTTATAACGCGTCGGAGGGGTTAAAGCGGGAATGACCCGGAAAGGGCGCGTGCTTACTGCCGTGCCCGCAACCGTAGTGACCGCGATGGGCCCGGTAGTGGCGCCGGAAGGCACAATCACGGCGATCCAGGTGTCCGCGTTACCGTAAGTGGTTGCGGCCTGGCCATTGAATGTAACTCCGGTGGCATGCGCCAGCGCCAGACCGGTGATTACCACACGTGTGCCTACCGGACCATATTGGGGCGTAAAACTCACGATTGTCGGCGCCGGAATTACGGTAAAGGAAGTTGTGGTCGTGAACTTTCCGTCCGCATTCGCCACCACAATAGGCCCCGTGGTCGCTCCAACGGGAACATTCGTGGTAATTTGCGTCCCTGTCCCGAGAGTGAAGGAGGCATTTACTCCGTTGAACTGCACGCCTGTGACGGCGGCAAGGTTGCTTCCGGTCAGAGTAACCTTCGTCCCTACGGGGCCGGTGTTGGGCGTAAAGTCAAGAATATTGGGCGGGTAAAGCACACGGAAATTCGTCGCGGTCTGGCTTGTCCCTGCGAGCGTGGTCACGGCGATCAGCCCCGTAGTGGCGCCGGCCGGAACCACCGTTGTAATTTGTGAATCCGAGATCACCGTAAATGTTGCCGCCGTCCCATTGAACTTAACTCCGACGGTTCCTGTGTAGCCGCTGCCGTTCAGGGTTAGCTGCGTTCCGACGGGTCCGACAACGGGCAAAAAACTGTTGGTGGCTGCGGTCGTTGTCCCCGGTGTGAGCAGGAATCCCCGGGTCAGTCCGTTATGGTTTCCAGTACCGACGATCTGCCCCTTGTCATTGATAGCAGTGACACTGGTCAGTGTCCAGGCTCCCTGGTCAACCGCGCCAAGCAGCTTGCTGAGTTCGAAAAGAATGCCATTGCTGTAGAGAAATGGCCGCGCCGGCGAAGCGTCACAAACGCCTACGACCTGGCCGCTTGCGTTCACACCGTATCCGAAGCTATCGGTGGTTCCGGGCAATGCGCCCAGATCGGCCATCGAGCCGCTCTTGTATAGGAAGGCATGCAAGACTGTACCACCGGCCAGGCTGGAATATCCCGTAATTTGACTGTTACTGCTTATGGCGAGCGCATAACTACTGGATCCGCCAAGATCGCCAAGCGACGTCACCACTCCGCCGCTATACAGAAAGGCATTGTCCGTAAACCCTCCGCCTTTCGAATAGCCGACTACCTCGCCGCCTGTATTGATCGCGTACCCCAGGCGGTTCGGTTGATTATAGGCTCCGCCAAGATCTGACAGTGTGCCGTTCTGATACAGAAACGCATGCCTCACATAGGAATTATCGAAATTCTTCGCGCCGGTGTCTGAAGTTCCCACGACCTGTCCACTGTTGTTGATGCTGCGGGCTTCCCGGATCGGGCCGCCTAGAGTCCCGAGATCGGTCATTTGACCGCCGCTATATAGGAAGGCGTGACTCAGCCCATTGACGGCTGCATACCCCGCGACCTGCCCGCTATCATTCACGCCGGTTGCGACAGGGTTCGTCCCCCCCGCCGGACTTCCGATATCGGTGAGAACTCCATTGCTATAAAGAATGGCATGTATGGCGCCGCCTGAATCCGTCGCGGTTCCCGCGATTTTGCCGCTGCCGCTGATCGCCATGGCGGAACTGGAAGTCATTCCGGGGAGCGTTCCAATATCCGTGATGGTGTAGGTGAAAGCTTTTGCGGACTGGCCGGCCATACAAGCGATGACTGCCATTGCCGGCAGCAGCCTCCACGACCTGAAGAATCGCGACGGCAGATGGACAGACAGGTCACAAATGCTCCATGGAGAAACCCGCTTTGCGCATCCAATCGTTTTGAACATAGGAAATTGGACCTTTATGTGTAAGGGGCTCAACCAGAAGCCAATGTGTAGAAGGTTCCCGCCAGGAGGAAACAGCATGAGTACGCGAGTTGCGACGGTATATGCAGATATAGAAAAAAGGCAAGATAGGAAGGACGGCAACGCCGCGGAACGGGTATGGATTGCAACTAATTATACGGCCGTCTGCTCTGAATGTCAATATACTTTGTCACTTGCGAAAAGATGTCGGTTGAATACGGAGTGGGAGCATTCGACCAGATCGCGGTGTTGTACCGGCCGGAACCTTAAGAACATCGTTCACGTTCCTTGACAACATGATTTAGGGCGTGCCTGGGAGAGGATCTTCATGCGGTGGCGGATGCGGAGGGTGCTAGCGCGGTTCCAGCCATTCTGCCCCAATATTCTTGGGGATAGTTTCTGGCAAGCATAAGCAGTTGCCCGGTTCCCTCTTCTTTCCGTCCGGCCGCCACAAGCGCCTTACCACGCCAATAAGCGACTTCCAGATTGTCCCCAAGAAGACGAGAGGCTTTTTCGGTCTCACGCTCCGCCGTCGGGATGTCTCCGGCGATCATCGCAAGCTGCGCCCGCACAACCCCTACGCGTGCCTCGACACTCGCGTCCCGACTCATCTCCAGCGCTTGATTACACTCCGCTTCCACCCCATCCAGTTTGCCGGCGGCGATCAGCGCGGAAGCGCGTAAATAACGGAGATAGGCATGAAATTTCCTATTCGTTTTCGACACCATACGCAGGGAGCAATCCACCTGCGCCAGCAACTCGTCGGCCCACCCGCGCCGGCGTGCAAGTTCCGCGAGTCGTATGTGAACGAGTAAGAGCCGATTATTGCCAAGCGGATCGTCTGCAGGAGCCTGCAACATCTGTTCACAGCATGTCAGGGCGTCGTCGAAGCGCTCCAGGTGGATCAAGGCAGCGGCACGGCCGTTGAGCACCGCGATAGAGGGCATGGGAGCGATCGGCTGGCCATACGGGACGGATCGTAAGGGTGCAGTGAGCGCTTCGATGCCTTCGAGGGCTTTCAAGGCCGCGCCCCCCTGTGCAAATACGAGATGGATTGCAGCAATCTTCATTTGAAGAAGGGTCCGCATCTCCGAATCAGGATGCTTTTGCAGCCCTTTCTCAAACAACGCGCGCGCCTGCTCCGACCGAGAGAGATCGGACGCGATGGACCCGGCAAGGAAAAAAGCCAGTGCGGGGCACAAAGCAAAGAAAACGAGCGCACATATACCAACCGCAAGCAATGTCCACGGATCGTTGAACGCATACGCGACAATGAGTCCGCTGCCTGCGGCCCATGCCAGACAGCGAGCCGTCAGAATGGCATCGGGAATTACCGCTCTCGGCCCTTTCCTGTGTGCATACTGGTACAAAGCGGAAAATAGCGATGCGAGAGTGGCAAGTACATAGGCCGCAAGAAGCTTCAGCGCACTGTTATGGAGAAACGTGAGATTCCACTGCATGGCGGCCATAAGGAGGAAAACGCCCAACATCCCGCCGACAAGGGAGAGATGCCGGAAGCCGAACTTCTTTCGGCCCACTCCCGCAATCAACCCCGCCGTGATCGTCCATAAAATAACGCTGGCGATCGATCCAACGGCAACGTTTATCACAACCATCCGTTGACGCTCAGCCGCTGTAGATGCTGCCTGAACGGGCGGTTGTGCACTTATCACCCTAGCAGTTTGTCGGAGAGAAGATCTCTGCATTGCGTCTAATGTGCCACACTAATCAGCATGAGTAGACAATTCACAACCGTAGATTACGAAGCGACCCTCGACACTCATGTCCGGCTTGGAGATTGCCTTCCGACCGAC